>CALVRK010000077.1 GCA_944358565.1 uncultured Bacilli bacterium | reverse complement strand
CTCTAATTGTCTCTGCACCAGTCATAAGCATAACCATTCTATCAATACCGATGCCCATTCCTCCGGCTGGTGGCATTCCATATTCTAAAGCTTCTACAAAATCAATATCCATTTCATTAGCTTCTTCGTTTCCACGTTCTCTTTCTTTTAATTGATTTTCAAATCTTTCATATTGATCCATCGGATCGTTTAATTCAGTAAAGGCATTTCCAAATTCCATACCACATATAAATAATTCAAATCTTTGAGTGTATCTTGGATCATCGCTCTTAGAAGCAAGTGGACTAATTTCAATTGGATGACCATATACAAATGTTGGTTCAATTAAAGTTTCTTCGACAAACTTTTCAAAGAAAGCATTAACAATATGACCAAATTCAAAATGTGGTTCGAGTTCGACATCATATTCTTTTGCTAGTTCTTTAGCTTCATCTAAAGTCATTTCTTTCCAGAAATCAACTCCGCAAGCTTCTTTAATTGCATCAACCATATGAATACGCTTATATTTAGGTTTTAAAGAAATTTTATGTCCAGCATATTCAATATCATAAGTTCCGTTTACTTCCATGCATACTGTACTAAATAATCCTTCAGCTAAATCCATCATTCCATACATATCAGTATACGCCTTATAAAGCTCAATAGTTGTAAACTCTGGATTATGTTTTCTATCGACACCTTCATTACGGAAAATACGTCCTATTTCATAAACTGCATCCATACCACCAACAAGTAATCTCTTAAGTGGAAGTTCAGTCGCAATTCTCAAATAAAATTCCATATCTAACGCATTATGATGCGTAATAAATGGTTTAGCAGCCGCACCGCCTAAAATCGGATTTAAAATAGGTGTTTCGACTTCAGTATAACCCAAACTATCTAAATAGTGTTGTATTGTTCTAATAATTTTTGGACGAGTAAAAGCAATTCTTCTCGCTTCTTCATTCATAATTAAATCGACATATCTTCTTCTATATCTTTCTTCAACATCAGTAAGTCCGTGATATTTTTCAGGAAGAGGTCTTAAAGCTTTAACTAAATGAGTATATTTAGTCGCATGTACACTAAGTTCTCCTGTATTTGTTCTAAATACATATCCTTCAATTCCGACAATATCGCCAATATCAGAAGCTTTAAATAAATCATAAGCTTCTTCACCTACCTCGTTAATACTGATATATATTTGAATTTGTCCGTATTTATCTTGAATGTGGAAAAATCCTGCTTTACCCTTTCTTCTTTTAGTCATTATTCTACCAGCAATAACAACATGATCTTTTAACTCTTCTAGCTCTTCCTTACTTTGATTTGCATGCTCCTCTTTAATTATTTTAGAATTAGATGATACATCAAATCTAGAGCCAAAAGGCTTTACTCCTTTTTCTATTAAATCCTTTACTTTATCTCGTCTTACTTGCTCTTGTTCTGTAAATTCTCTCATTAAAACACCTCCAAACTACAAAACATTATATCATAATTTCTTTACCTTTTGATAGCCCTTTTCAAGTTTTAAGACAAAATCATACGGTAATTTTTCTAAAGCTTGGTTTTTAAGCTCTAAAGGAACTCCATAATAAGCTTCTGCTATCGATCCTGTAATTGCTCCAATAGTATCCGTATCTCCTCCTAAAGAAATAGCTTTACGAATCGCATCTTCAAACGAATTACTTTCAAAAAAGGCCGTTAAACAATTATCAAATACTAAACAAGAACTATCAAATTTATTAGTTAATCTTATTTTATCAAGGGATATATTTAAAAAATAAAACTTTGATTTCAAACTTTCTTTTGAATATCCTTTCCTTTCTAAATAAATAAGATTGTTTAAAGTTTTAGCTGAAACAATAGCAAGCGGACTGTCATGTGAAGGAATAGTCGCTTTTTTTGTCTCCTCATAAATTGTATCTAAATCATTAAATAAATATCCTATCGGTGATACTCTCATTAAAGCACCATTCCCCATACTTTTTCCTTCACTTTTACCTCTGCACCATTTAATAAATTCAGGTGAAAACATATATTTAAAATGATTAGCTTTAGTATTAGGAACATCTTGATAATATTTTAATCCATATTCTCTTAAAACAGTTTCATAATCTTTGCCTTCCAAAATAGCATCTAATACAGCAATCGTTAAAATAGTATCATCACTATAAAAGCTATTTTTTTCAATCAAATTATCCTTATTTAATATTTCCATTCGCTTGTCAATATTCTTTTTCTTACTTTTAAATTCATCATATTCATAAATAGAACCAGCTAAATCACCAATAATTGCTCCTAACATAGCTCTACCTTCTTTCTTTAACTTGCTTTAAAAGTACTTTTTCAAATTCTTTTAAAGATAAATTCTCTGTTTCTTTATGACCAAATAAACGATAACTTACAGTTTGATTCTCTTTTTCTTTATCGCCAATAATAACTGTATAAGGAATTTTATGAGATTGACTCTCACGCATCTTGTAACTTAATTTTTCATCTCTATCATCAAGTTTTACTCTAATGTTTTTTAAAGATAATTTTTCCATAACCTTTTCAGCATATTTTAAATGAAATTCATTATTAACTGGAATAATATTAACCTGTATAGGTGAAAGCCAAAGTGGAAAAGCACCTTTAGTCTCTTCAATCAAAAAGGCCATAAATCTATCAAAAGTACCTAAAATAGCTCGATGAATAACTACTGGTCTTGCTTTTTGACCATTTTCATCAATATATGTTAGATCAAATCTCTCAGGAAGCAAAAAATCTAATTGACAAGTAGATAATGTTACATCATGACCAATAGCTGATTTAATTTGTACATCTAACTTAGGGCCATAAAAAGCCGCTTCCCCTTCAGCTTCATAAAAATCAATACCAAGTTCAGTTAAAACCTTTCTAAGCTCACTTTCTGCCTTTTCCCACATTTCATCATCATCAAAATACTTTTCTGTATTGTTTTTATCTCTTAAAGATAATCTAAATGCGTAATCAGTAATATTAAAATCTTTATAAACTTCCAAAATCAAATTAACAACATTTGAAACTTCTTCTTTAATTTGATCAGGTCTAACAAACAAATGGGCATCGTTTTGACACATTTGACGAACTCTCTCTAAACCACAAACAGCACCACTTGCTTCATATCTAAAATCAGGAGCAAGTTCACCAATTCTAATTGGTAAATCACGATAAGAATGTAATTTATGTTTATAAATAAGCATATGATGTGGACAGTTCATTGGCCTTAAAACTAACTCTTCATTATCCATTTTCATAGCTGGAAACATGTCATCTTTATAATGGTCCCAGTGCCCACTAACCTTATATAATTCAGTAGAAGCTAAATATGGAGTATAAACATGATCATATCCTAATTTAACTTCTTTTTCTTTAATATATTTTTCAAGTTCATATCTTATAGTTGCCCCATTCGGAAGCCACATTTGTAGTCCTGGTCCCACAAGTTCATGCCCCATAAATAGTTCAAGCTCTTTACCAATCTTACGATGATCTCTTTCTTTCGCATCCTCTAATTCAGCTAAATGTTTTTCTAAATCCTCTTTAGTATCAAAACAAACACCATAAATTCTTTGAAGCACTTTATTATTTGAATCGCCTTTATAATAAGCTCCTGATACCTTAAGTAATTTAAAATTCTTACATTCTTTCACACTCTCTACATGTGGACCGCGGCATAAATCCGTAAAATCACCTTGTGTATAACAGCTTATAGTCTCATTTTCAGGAAGTTCATTAATAATATCAATCTTATAAGGATCATCTTTAAATTTCTCTAATGCTTCCTCTTTAGATATTTCTTCACGGTAAATACGTTTGCCATCTTTCGCAATTTTTTTCATTTCTTTAGATATCTTTTCTAAATCTTCATCAGTTAAAGTGTGTTTACCTAAATCTATATCGTAGTAAAATCCTTCTGAAATAACCGGGCCTACCCAAAACTTCGCATTAGGATATAAATGTTTTACAGCTTGTGCCATTAAATGTGCTGAACTATGATTTAAAACGCTTAATCTTTCATCTTTTTTTATATCAATCATTTTTTATCACCCTTCTTTAATTTTATTACTCTTTTTAAACTTTTTTGTCTACCTTTTTTATCGAATTTAATTTCCTCATTAACTGAAACAATATAGCTCTGATCAAGTTCTGTATCAAATTCTCTATCTCCAGCCAAAACTCTACTTGGATTAACATATGGTGCCGGATTGTTAAATACATCATTCACCAAAATAATCGTTCCCATCGCCACTTGCTCTAAAGAAACTAAATCAAAATTTGTTCTTACAAGATCCATCCCATAATATGAAGCAATCTTTTTTAAATCTTTATGTGATAAACTACATAATTCTAAAAGTAACTCCTCATTATCTACCCCATAATAATTTCGTAAAAAATGTGTCATATCCATTCTATAACTTTTTCGCACTTGTTTCTTATCCATTAAAAAACTCCTCACAAAAACCATGCAAGGAGCGTATAAACGCGGTACCATCCTACCTTATAACTTAATTTATTAGATAACGGTAACTAACCGGAATAATCTTTCGAAAACCTGCTTCAAGGTAGTAATTATTAAAATCATTTATCTAGCTTCCCACCATCCTAGACTCTCTTTGAAATTACCTTTAATAATCATGTCCTCTTCATCACATTTAACTATATTTTATCACAGTATATAGCTTTGTCAACCTTTATTTTTTAAAATTCTAATTAATTTAAATGAAATTCTAATTATGTTACTATTCATAGCTTAATTGAATAATAGTTCCATATATACCATCTCATCTTTACATAATAAATTTCTAATAAACAAAAAATAGAAATTAATTCTTCTTTTTAGTGTTTAAAGCATTTATTTCTTTTTCTGATAATCCTGTTGCTTTAGCTATATCTGAAATCTTCATTTGTA
>CALVRK010000076.1 GCA_944358565.1 uncultured Bacilli bacterium | reverse complement strand
TACTCATATGGTTGATATTGATAGAGAAAGAATTCAAATAACCATTGGTAACTATGATTTTTGGTATCAATCTAATGAACTTATGCAAAAACAAATAAAACAAGCTAATAAAAAGAAAGAAGAAAAAATAAAAGAATTACAATCATTTATTGCTAGATTTTCAGCTAATGCCTCTAAATCTAAACAAGCAACCTCTAGAAAAAAATTATTAGAAAAAATTACTTTGGACGAATTAAAACCTTCTTCTAGAAAATATCCTTACATTAATTTCGATTACGAAAGAAGACTAGGCAAAGAAATAATTACCTTGAGTAAGATTAATGTAACTATTGATAATAAACCTGTCTTAAAGAATTTTACTTTAAATATCAAAAAAGATGATAAAATAGCCTTAATTGGTGAAAACGAATTAGCTAAAACTACATTACTACAAGTTTTAGCTGGTGAAAGAAAGCCAGATAGCGGAGAAGTTAAAGTTGGAACTACCGTTATAACTTCATATTTTCCCAAAAATCACGATAAATATTTTGAATCTAATGAAGATTTAGTTGAATGGCTAAGAAAGTTTTCAGAAAATAAAGAAGATGCTTTTGTTAGAGGCTTTTTAGGAAGAATGTTATTCTCATCAGAAGAAGCATTAAAAAAAGTAAACGTCTTATCTGGAGGAGAAAAAGTAAGATGTATGTTTGCTAAAATGATGTTAAATAAAGGTAATGTTTTATTACTAGATGAACCAACTAATCATTTAGATATTGAATCAATTACATCTTTAAATAATGGCTTAAATAAATTTGATGGGCCAATTGTCTTTGCAACATTTGATACCGAATTAATTTCTACTTTAGCTAATAGAATAATTTTAATCAAAGAAGATGGCACTTATATTGATAAACAAATGACTTATGAAGAATATTTAGAAAAATATGAAAATATAAATTAAAGAAAAATTTATACCAATTGATTTAAAAAAGAACTAATTAAAATAATTGCCAAATTATATAAAAGAGCCCTTAAAAATAAAATGGATTTTAAAGAATCATTAATAGAAAAATATCCCAAACTAAAAAGTGGTAGATGAAATATTTCTAACACTTTTTAAATAAAAAATGTTGGCCCATCATTTGAAACCATTTGAATATTCTCATTATTAGAACTACTTTCTTCTATCATATCATTTACTTTATTTGATGAATTATTGTTAGTTGAATTAGTATTAGGTGTTTCAACTTTTTTAAATTCATTCATTACTTTAAACATTGTTTTAGCATTTCTAACCATTGGAGCCGCTTGCTTAACTAAAGGAATCGCTTGATTAACTAACCCTAAAGTTCTTTGAGCTCCATTTAAAATACTACTCCAATTAATACCTGCGCGAACTCCACTGAATAAACCACGTCCTACGCCAGAAGTCACTGTAGGCATCATATAATAATAGGGATTATAAAAATTCATAATTTAAGCCCCTTTCTAAATTATTATATGTTTTAATCAAAAAAAGTTTTAATTTATAATTTATTATGTTATAATTATTTTAGTGTAGAAGAATAGGAAGGTGTCAAAATGGGGTTTAAGGTTTTATTATCACCGTGTGTTTATGTTTATCATGGCCTTTTAGCCATTTTTAAAGCTATAGGTAGTTTTATTAAATATGTATTTTTAGGCATCTTAGCTTTTCCAACTATGCTTGTAAGAGCATTTGCAAAAGATAAATCAAAAAGCAAAAAAGTAACTATAGAAGCTAAAAAAACAGAAAACCGTTATAAAAAGACTGATATCTTATTAGCCGAGCACGAAAGAGAAAAAGAGAAAAGAGCTAAGCAAGAAGAAAGCATTAGAAGGAAAAATCAAGAGATTAAAGAAAAGAAAGCTCAAAAACGTTTAAATGATTACATTCAAGATACAGAAAAATTAGAAAATAAAACTGCTGGTGAAAAAGTTGATAAAGTAGGGAATAAAGTATTATCTTTTTCTGATAAAATTAAAAAACTATTAAATACTAAGATTGGTGGTGGCGGCCAAGTTAAAGATAAGTATCAAGAGGCTGAAGAAATGTCCATTAACTTTGAAGGCCCAGAAGCTGAAAAAACCAAAAAGAAAATGACATATGAATATATTGCAAGAACAGCCGAAGGTAAAGTTATCAAAGGTTATTGGTCAGCATTTTCAATCGTTGAGGTACACTCATTTTTAAAATCTCAAGGTTACAAAGTTTATAGTATTAGAACTAATAAATGGATTAATCTTATGTATGGAAGCGTTGGAGGGTCTCATGATAAATTTAAAACTCATGATCTAATCTTCTTTTTAGCTCAAGTTTCTACATACTTGAAAGTAGGCATTCCATTAGCTGATGCTATAAGAATATTAACTAAGCAATTTAAAAGCAAAAAATATCAACGAATATTATCCCAATTAAATTATGATTTAACAACTGGGAAAAGCTTTAGTGAAGCTTTAGCTAAACAAGAAAATGCCTTTCCAAGTATCTTAATCAACATGGTCAAAACAGCTGAAATGACTGGTGAACTTCCAGAAACATTAGATGATATGGAAGAATACTTTACTGAAATTGAAGAAACTAGAAAAGCCATGGTTACAGCTATGATGTACCCAGCTATTATCTTTGTTATGGCGATTGGTGTTGGAACTTTCATTATGTTATACGTTGTTCCAAAATTTATTGAAATTTATAACACCATGGATAACGCCAAAATACCAGCGATAACCACAGCTGTACTTTCTTTAAGTACTTTCTTACAGCAATATATAATTTATATTGGACTTGCCTTAGTAGTAATATTAATATTATTTATCTATTTATATAAAAATGTTCAATCATTTAGAAGAACTATTCAATGGTTTTTAATGCATTTACCAGTGTTTGGTGATGTGATTATATATAAAGAAGTCACAACTTTCACTAAAACCTTTTCTTCATTGCTTTCACATAATGTATTTATTACCGATAGTATGGAAATTTTAAATAAAGTAACGAACAATGAAATTTATCGTGAATTAATTTACGATGCTATTAACAATATTGCCCAAGGACGAGCAATATCTGAAGCCTTTAAAGATCAATGGTCTTTTCCAATCCCAGCATATGAAATGATCGTTACTGGTGAACGTACTGGACAACTTCCAGAAATGATGCATAAAATTTCACTTTACTATCAAGACTTACACAAGAACTCTGTAACACGTATTAAAACATTTGTTGAACCAGCTTTAATTATCATGTTAACAGCTATGGTTGGTGTCATTGTTTTATCAATCGTTGTTCCAATGTTCTCAATGTATAGTCAAATTCAAGCATAAGGGTGATGTTATGGAAATCGCAATTGGTATATTTTTATTTGTTATAGGAACTATTTTTGGTTCCTTTTACAATGTAGTAGGTTATAGAATTCCTAAAGGAGAGTCAATCGTCTACCCACCTAGTCATTGTACAAATTGTAATCATAAATTAACATTTTTTGAATTAATTCCTGTTTTATCATATATTTTTCAAAAAGGAAAATGTAAACATTGTCATCAAAAAATATCGTTATTTTATCCTTTTTTTGAAACTATAACCGGTATATTATTTGTTTTATCATACATATCTTATGGTTTAACGCCAGAATTAATAATTGCCTTAACTTTTGTATCTTTAATGGTTATAATTGTCGTTAGTGATTATCACTACCTTATAATATCTGATGGAGTGTTAATTACTTTTGGAATTTTATTATTTTTAGAAATATTAATCATAAATGGATTAAATACTGCTTTATATTCATTGTTAAACGGTTTGCTTGCTTTTTTAACAATGTTCTTACTAAAAAAATTTGGAGACTTTCTATTTAAAAAAGAGTCAATGGGAGGCGGAGATATCAAACTATTATTCATTTTTGGTATGGTTTTATCTTATCCAATTGCCATTTTGTCAATATTTACAGGTTCCCTAATCGGCCTTCCAATTGCCCTTTTAATTTTATATAAAAAGAAAGATCACGTTATTCCATTCGGGCCATTTTTAGCTTCTGGGGCTACACTACTGCTATTACTACAATTTAATCTAGAAATGATTATAAATTTTTACAATTAAAATTGGTGTAATTACCAATTTTTTCTACTATTACTACATCATTTAAATCATACGTGGTATAATAAATAAGAAAAATAGAAAGAGGCGAATAAAATGAAACCATTATTATTATGTATTTTAGATGGAGTAGGCCTTAGACCAAATACTCATGGAAATGCACTAAGTGCCGCTAAAACTCCTAACTTAGATAGATTATTTAGTGAATATCCTCACACCACCTTAAATGCAAGTGGGCCATTTGTCGGCCTTCCTAAAGGACAAATGGGTAATAGTGAAGTGGGCCACATCAATATCGGAACAGGTAGAGTTCCTAAACAATCAATTGACATCATAACAGAAGCTTTAAAAAATGGTGAAATCAAAAAAAACAAAGAATATAAATCTTTAATTAAACATGTAAAAAAACATAAATCATCTTTGCACGTCTGCGGCCTACTTAGTGATGGCGGAATTCATTCTCATATTAATCATTTGTTAGGCCTAATTGACGTTTTAAAAGATGAAAAAATAAATCATATTTACTACCACCTTTTCACTGATGGTAGAGACACTACACCTCATGAAGCTTTAAACTTTATTAAAACTCTTCAAGATAAAATTAAAGAAACAAATACCGGCGAAATAGCAACAATTAGTGGTAGGTATTATGCAATGGACCGAGATAACCGCTGGAATAGAATAAAAAAAACATATGATGAAATGACAAAAGAGACAAAAACTTACGATATTAAAAAGAAAATTGAAGAAAGTTATAAACAAAATATTACTGATGAATTCATTGAACCATTTTCAGTTACTAACGGTAAAATTAAAGAAAATGATGGTATTTTAGTTTTCAATTTTAGACCAGATCGTCTAAGAGAACTTTTTACAGCTTTAACTAA
>CALVRK010000075.1 GCA_944358565.1 uncultured Bacilli bacterium | reverse complement strand
TCAACACTTTTGGGCAAAAAATTCACAAAACAAACCGCAGGGGTGTGGGGGCAGCGGTTTGTTTCAATGCCATAAAAGTACTAATTATTTTCTTATATATTCAAATATATCTTTTTCATCTACTTTTAAGTAATTGCACCATTTATCAATAAGTAAAATATCTATTTGTTGTGCTAAACCATTTGCATGTTTTTTAATTGTTTTAAAATCTGTTTCAGTAGCTTTCATAAACTGATTAATACTAATATTTTTATCTTTTAACAGTTTTCCTAGTTTAAATAAGCAGTAGCCATTTGGCAAATCTACTTTAACGATGTCTTTCGATACTCCGCTTGTTTGCATATACGACTACCACCTACCTTTAATTTAATTTTACAAATATATAAGGCGATTGACTATTAGGCGGTATTCCTATATAATGAACTTAATAGATATTATGATAGAATTAGAGATTTTTATACATATCTATCGTATTTATAAAATTCTTTTCAATAAGGCTTGACTTTCCAGTATACTGGAAAGTTATAATGTTTATGTAGTTAAGGGAAAAATATGGAAAAAGAAGATTTATTTGAAAAATATTGTGATATAGCAAGTGAATATTTAGATAGCATTAGTTATAATGATAAGAAAGGTTACATAGTTTCTTTGCCATTATTTAGAAGAGAAAATGGCAAAATATATATTTGTTTTTATGTTGAGAAAAAATATGGTACTTATGCAAATAAACCAACGGATTGGTTACTGATTGATATTGACAGTTTTAATGTCTATAAATTTTATAATTGTAGAAATAATGATTATGATACAAAAAAGGTATTACCGAATAGTATGAATATTTTAGTAAGTCCATATTTTTATTTGCAGTTAGTATATCATGATTTTGCTTATATCAAATATTTATATGAACAAAGTGATAAATATTTATTTGATGAAGTTTTTGATAAAAATTATAATGTAATAGATAAAATTAAAATGTTAATACAAGATAATGAGTATATTGCATATACAAAATATGTTAAACAAAATATTGTGAATTATACCTTTGATAAAAAAGGCATAGATACATTTATAGATGATTTCAATACTATTATTTCAAAATCATTATTAGATTGTTTTGATAGCACGTTATTTAATATTAAAAATGGTAAGAATTATCAAGATAGTTTAACAAACTATGTCGATATAGTTAAATTTGTGTGTAATCAGGATGTTGAAATAATTGAAGCTATTGATAACGTACTAGATAATCAAAACAAAGAATTAACAAACACTTTAAAATATTTTAATAATATAGTTATTCCAAATAGACAAAATGAAAGATTAACAAAATTTGGTGATGATTTTTTTGAAAATAATATTTAAGTGAGGGAAAAGTATGAAAGAATTATTTAAAAATTTGAAATTTGCATGGCGATATGTGAAGGGTCAAAAAACAAAACTTATTTTATTTGCGATAACAAATGTGATAATGGCGGTTATTGGAGTTGTTTTACCAGTTTTGAGTGCGAAGATGGTTGTTAATTTAACATCTAATGAATTAAGTCAATTAATATATATAAGCATAGTTATTTTTATAATAGAAATGATTCATAATATTATTAAATTTTCTAATGATTATTTTATACAAGTGATTTATAGAGAAACATTTACTAATACTCAAAAAGCTTTGGGAACTGAAATCTTAAAGCTTCAAAATAAAACTTTAGATAAAAATTCATCTGGTGTTTTTATTCAAAGATTAATTAGTGATACTGGAAGATTATCTTCTATTTTTAATAATTTAACTCTTAATTTATCAAATATAATTAGTAATATTGGTATTTTAGTAGCGGTATTGATTATTAATGTATGGGCTTTTTTATTTTTGATTTTCATGTTATTTGTTTTAATTATTGTTAGAATTAAAGAGTCTAGAGTATATAATGAGAAAGATAAAGAGTTTAGAAAAGAAGAAGAAAAAGTTTCTGGTTTTACTGGTGAGGTTGTTAGGGGCGCTAGAGATATAAAAATGTTAAATGCGGAAAATAGTTTTCTTAGAGTTATGAATGAAAAAATTATTATGCTTAATCAAAAAAGATATAAAATGATGAGAGTTATTAGAAATTATGATTTATTAGGCCGCAGTTTAATTGATTTTATGGATCTAGTGTTTATTATTTTGCTTGTTTATTTGCTTGTTCAAAAGAATCTTACTATTCCATTAGCTCTTGTTATATACAATTATTCAGGTGAGACAACAAGTATTATTTTTTCTTTGGATAATTTATTTAGAGTTGTTAAAGATTTTAACTTATCAGCAAAAAGAATATTTGATATTACCTTAGATAAAGAGTTTCCAAAGGAATCTTTCGGAAATAAACATTTATCTAAGATAGATGGTAATTTTGAGTTTAAAGATGTTAATTTTAGTTATGGAGATAATAAGGTTTTAGATAATTTATCTTTTAAGATAGATGCGAATAGTACAGTTGCTTTTGTTGGTAAAAGTGGAGCTGGTAAAAGTACAATATTTAGTTTAATTGATAAAATGTATGAGGTTGATAGTGGTGAGATATTAATTGATGGAGTTAATATTAATGAATTAGATAAAGATAGTATTAGAAATAATATTACAGTTATTAATCAAAATCCTTATATATTTAATTTAAGTATTAAAGATAATTTAAAATTAGTTAAAGAAAATTTAACTGATGAAGAGATGATTAGTGCTTGTAAGATGGCTTGTTTAGATGATTTTATAAATACTTTACCTAATAAATATAATACAGTAGTTGGTGAGGGCGGTATTACTTTATCTGGAGGTCAAAAACAGAGGCTTGCTATTGCGAGAGCTTTAATACAAAAAACTGAGATTATTTTATTTGATGAAGCGACAAGTGCTTTGGATAATGAAACACAAAAAGAAATACAGGAAGCTATTCACAATATGCAGGGTGAATATACTATTTTGATTATTGCTCATAGGTTATCAACTATTATTGATAGTGATAGAATATTATTTTTAAATGATGGCCATATTGAAGCTGAAGGAACACATGAGGAACTTTTAGAGAATTGTCCTAATTATAAACACTTATATGAAACCGAATTAAAAACAAACACTAATGAATAAGGAAAAGATATATGGAAAACTACACTTGGAACGTTAAAGAAATAAGAGAAAAATTAAAATATGTTAGTCAAAGATTAAAAAAAGAGACTGATTTAAAGAAAAAAGAAATACTTATGCATTGTTTACTTACGTATATTAATCTATTGCACACTACTGATATAAAAAAATTAAAATTTACTAACTTAATGAACAAATTAACACATGGTAGATTTAGTTTAATTAGAGATAAAAAATATAAAGAGATTAGCGATATTGTTTTTGACTTTAAAGATTATGTTTATGATGATGATTTATTAATAAATTTATCTCAAAACATAAAAAACAACTCTTTTCAAAACAAAGAAGAACCTTTAGCCACTTTAAAATTATCACCTCAAGAGTTGATAGAAATATCTAAAGGATTTTATAAATGGCTTGGAGACAAAGAAATATATGACTATGCAAGTGAAATGTTAGATAATAAAAGTCATTTACAATTTAAAGATTTAAAATATCAAGAAAACGGTTTTGGAATAGCTAGTGGTATGACTTATTATGACCCATTATTTGAAGAAGCCTATATTGGTATTACACAGGAGTTTACATTATTTGATGCTCAAGTATTTAATCATGAGGTTATGCATTCTATTGATTTTAAAATGCACCAAAAATTGCCAAGTAACAATTATTATGGCTTTCATGAAGTATCAACTTATACTATTGATTATCTTTTCTTTGATTATTTAGAGGAAAAAGGCTATGACTTAACTGAAATTAACAAGTTAAGAGATAGAAAAACAGAATATGTTAGTCGTTTAGCTTCATACTCTTTATTACAACTTCAATTATCTAATGGTAATAAATTCTCATTTCAAAATGTTTCAACTGAAAATTTAAAACAATCAATGAATAATTATATTAGAAAAAACTTACTTGAAGTTCAATCATGCTTAATAGCACGTACCTTATATACACAAATCAAAGATAATAAAGAATTGGGAATAGCAAATTTAAAACGATTTATGCAGACTAATATACCAGTTAATAAAGTTTCAGACTTTTCTTATATTGGTATATCAAAACAATATTTATTAAATACTAGTAAAGAAATCGGCAACGACCTTTCATTTATTCAAAAGGAAAATAAAGAAGAAAGAAATATTGGATGGAATGATGAAAAAGAAAAAAAATTGCTTTTTGATAAAGTTCAAACTATTATGGATAAAATTGGTGATATTACTTTAGAAATTCAAAAAAACACAAATGGTAAAGTAAAATTAGGAAACATAGGAATAACATTTAATAATAAAATAATAGAAATTTTACAAACTTATTCTGAAAATAATGTAACTTTTTATAATTCTAAATTAAAAAACGTAATTATATTTTATTTAGAAGATATTATGCTAGAAGCATTAAAAGAATTACAAAGTTATTTAGATTTATTTAATGTGAAAGTGAAAAAAATTGGAACAAAAAAGCAAGCTCAATCTATAATTGAACAATCAAAACCTATACTATCAAAATATACCGATTTAAGACAAAGGCTTTTTGATTTTAGTATTGATAAAGATATAATTCGTGCCGTTTTAAAACATATTGAATTTAATAAAGAAAATGCATTAAATGGAGGATTTGATTATTATAGAGATAATCCTGAAAGTATTATTCAAGACTATAATAAGGAACTTCAAGCATTAGGAATTAATACAAAAATACCGCAATCTATACTTGATTATGAAAACTCTTTGAGCGATTTTACTAATGCCGAAGTAATAGACAAACATAATGATTTTAATAAAAGAAGTAAGAGATAATATAATATAATATAATATAAAATATTTAGAAGCATTTAGTTGCTTCTTTTTTATGGCATTGAAACAAACCGCTGCCCCCACACCCCTGCGGTTTGTTTTGTGAATTTTTTGCCCAAAAGTGTTGA
>CALVRK010000074.1 GCA_944358565.1 uncultured Bacilli bacterium | reverse complement strand
TAAGCAACAGTACGTTTTTCTTTTTCTGTATATTTATGACTCTTTTTAGCTGGACCCATCAATACTCTATCATGAGCTTCATCAATTTCAGCCATGGTAATTTCTGATTTGTTTCTTCTAACGGCAAGTAGGGCAGCTTCATTTAATAAGTTTTCAAGATCAGCTCCGCTGAAACCGACTGTTCTTTTAGCAATATTATTTAAAGTTACGTTTGGTGCGAAAGTTTTACCTTTAGCGTGAACGGCTAAGATTTCTTCACGACCTTTAGCATCTGGATAATTAACGGTTACTTGTCTATCAAATCTGCCAGGTCTTAAAAGAGCAGGATCTAGAACATCTGGACGGTTAGTAGCAGCAATGATAATAATACCTTCGTTAGCACCAAATCCATCCATTTCAGTTAATAATTGGTTTAATGTTTGTTCTCTTTCATCATGTCCACCGCCTAGGCCAGCACCCCTTTGACGACCAACGGCATCTATTTCATCGATAAATACTAGACATGGAGCACTTTGTTTTGCTTGTTTAAACATGTCTCGAACACGAGAAGCTCCAACACCAACGAATAATTCAACAAACTCTGATCCACTGATATAGTAAAATGGAACGTTAGCTTCGCCAGCTACAGCTTTGGCTAGTAATGTTTTACCAGTTCCTGGAGGGCCAACTAATAGGACTCCTTTAGGAATTCTAGCGCCCATTTTTTGGAATTTTTTAGGACTTTTTAAGAAATCGATTAATTCTGACATTTCTTCTTTTTCTTCTTCTAATCCAGCAACATCTTTAAATGTTACTTTGGTCTCACCGCCACTTAAGCGAGCTTTTGAACGGCCGAAGTCCATAGATTTACTACCACTACCCATTTGTTTAGTAATTAGGTAGAAACCAACACCAACAATAAGTACCATTGGTAAGATGTTAATTAAGAATAGTAGGATTGGACTTGAGCTAGGATCAGAAGATGTGGTAAGTTTGAAACCTGCTTGATCTTCTGCATCTAATAATTTAACCATTGTCTCATTTGTATATGGCATATTAAATGAGAATGTTTCGTTTTCAGCATAATCTTTTAATTTACCTTTAATTACGTAAACACTACTTTGACTGTTAGGAACAACATTTATTTCTTTGACTTCCTTATTTTCTACAGCTTCCATGAATTCACCATAGGTAAGTTCATTAACTTTTGTATTCATTGTACCAACTAAGGCATACATACAAAATAAGAAAACTATAAGAAATAGATAAGGAAATAGTCCTCTTTTAACAACTTTTTTATTCATTATAAACTTCCTTTCTTTCGATACCTAATTATTATATCATAGTTTCGCTGTTTTTCTCTATCAAATTTAGTTTTTTTTAGGCCTGGAAGCCAAATAATTTCATCATTATCATCGGTAACTACTGGCCATGAGTTTCTGTTATCCATGGGAATTTTTTCATCAATAAAAATATCTTTAAGTTTTTTTTGTTTATTTAATCCTTTTAAAATGAGTTTGTCACCAGCTTTTTTTGTTCTAACATGAATAGGTAGTTTAATATCTTTTGAATTTAATTTAGTGACATAGTTTGAATGATCTGATGTTTCATTGATGATTTCAATAGTATTATTATTAGGTAATATTACTTTATCATCTAAAATGTAATCATATGTTTCTTTATTTGTATTTTCTTCTATCCAAACATAGTTATATGCTTTTTTTAGAATTTTATTATCTGGTAAGTTTATCTGAATGTTTGGTTTTTTATTTTTTACTGTGGATAAAATGTTGTTAACATGATTATCATTAATTAAGTTAATTTTATTTTTATAAATATTATTTAAAATATTGTGGATAAGTTTTTTTTGGATCAATGGTTTTTCAGTTAAGAAAACTTCAACGTTTAATTTATTATCTTGGTAAATGCTGGTTATCTTTTTAGCAACTACTTTTTCAAAATATTCTTCAGTTTCTGAGATTAATTTACTAAATTCTATAAATTTTAAGTGAACATTTTTATTTTCTTTTTTTAGTGTGGGAAGAATATATTTTCTAATGCGGTTGCGCGTATAATCATCACTTTCATTAGTTTGATCAACCGCATAAGGAATGTTATTTTCTTTGGCATAGTTTAAAAGTTCGGCTTTGGTTTTAGTAATTAATGGGCGATAGATTTTATAGGATTTTTTTTCAGTAACCTCACTAAATCCCGCATAACCTTTTAAAGACGATCCTCTTATTAAACGCATCATAATAGTTTCAGTTAAATCATCACCATGATGAGCGGTTAATAGGTAAGATGATGAATATTTTTTTATTAATTTATCAAAAAACTCATAACGTTTTTTTCTGGCATAATTTTCGGTATTTCCTTGATAGTCATTGATAGTCATATATTCAAAGATGATATTCTCTTTTTCGCAGTATCTTTTGACCATTTTTGCTTCGTCATCACTTTCTTTTCTTAATTTGTGATTAACATGAGCACATACTAGTTTCAAATTCTTTTCTTTTTTTACTTTAAGAAGTAGATTTAATAACACCATTGAATCTGGTCCACCTGATGTAGCGATAATAACACTAGAATTATTGGGGATTTCTTTTTTTAATCTATCTAAAATATCATTCATCTTCATCACCCCATTTAATTGGTGTGATACCATGACTGACTAAGAAATTGTTGGTTTTAGAAAAAGGTTTACTGCCGAAAAAGCCACGATGCGCAGATAGGGGAGAAGGGTGAGGACTTTCAACAATATAATGATTAGGGTTAGTAATTAAAACTTTTTTACTTCTAGCATAGCTACCCCATAAAATGAAGACAATTGGTTTTTCTCTTTGATTTAATAGTTTGATTAAATTATCAGTAAATGTTTCCCAACCTTTATCTTTATGAGAAAGTGGGGTATCTTTAACAACAGTCATAATAGAGTTAAGTAAGAAAACACCTTGTTTAGCCCAGTCTGTAAGATTATTGTTAGTTCTAGTGACACCTAAATCATTTTTTAATTCTTTAAAAATATTATCTAATGAAGGCGGTCTTTTAACTCCTTCTTCAACAGAGAAAGAAAGGCCATGAGCTTCGTGCTCTCCATGATATGGATCTTGACCTAAAATAACAACTTTTACTTCATCATAATCTGTATATCTTAAAGCATTAAAAATATTTTTATATTCTGGATAGACTATTTTTTTCCCGTATTCGTTTTTAACAAAAACGCCTAACTGTTTAAAATATGGTTTTTTAAATTCATCTTTTAAAAGTTCATCCCATTTTTTATTAATCATTATTATTGCACCTCTCGCGATATATTGTAACATTTTTCCTTGTAAAAAAAAAGAATATCCACTTAATTATAATGGTAATTCTTTAATTTTTTGTTTTTACTTTTGTTTTTTCTAAAGGAATAATTTTTGGTGAGAATTGACTAAAAGTATTATTTGGTAAATTAGTATTTTCATTTATTTCTTTATAGGTAAAGATTTTGGCATCATCTTTAAATTTAGACATATATGTTATTCCGTTAATATAAGTTAGTATTTTGGCTTCAACAGGAATAATTCCTCTTATTTTTAAGCAATTAATTAAATCTGTTATCATTTGTGGTGTAAATTGATCACTACCTAAAATTAAATCATAACCTCCTAGTTCATTTGACTGTACAATGTATTCATCTTTATTCATTTAAACTCCTCCGTTAGTCTTATTTTATCATATTATTCTAATAAATGATTAATTAATTTCTAAAAACAGTTTTATATCAATATATTTGAATAATCTAAAGCTATTTTTAATTTTATTTATCAAATAGAAAGCCTACCAATAATTGGTAGGCAAAATATTATCTAGTTTTGTGATATTCTTCTTCTGACGGCTTTAATCCAGGTTCAGCATTTGGATTCATTGACATATTGTAATTTTGCTCTAAATTTTCAGAGACCTGCTGTAACATTTTATCCATCTCTTCTTTTGTAAAAGTAACGTTTAATCCATTGATTTGGAAAAGCTTAGAAACAATTGTATTAAATAATTTGTTATCTGAATCTTTAATATTTACGTTTCTAATAATTGATTTATTTCCTTGAATGAAACTATTAAGGCTAAAGAAGCTTCTTAGTGAAGGTTTAACTGAAATATCAAAATCTAAAGATTCAATTTTGTTTTTTGCAGCAACGTCAGGTGCAATATACATGTCTTCTATATTCTCGACATTTAATTTAACACTGTTTAATCCTTCATTTGGATGTAAAAGTATTTTATCATTTGAAGCTAGCCAAGTTAGATTAATTTCTGAAACATTTCCATTATAACCATCTAAAATATAATAAGAGGTGGGTTTTTCAAAATGTTGGGTAATAGGTCTAGAATAATCATGACGTTTGCTTGGCTCATTATACATTGTTACATGATAATCAACATTATTATAATTATATTGATAGAATGATATATTTTCGCCATATGTATGTCCTTCAATTTGTTTACGATTAGCCATAAAGTCAAGTTGACGAGTCATTATTTTAACATCTCTTTGGCTTAGTTCGTTTTCGCTATTTTCAAGTTGCTTTAAGTCAGATTGTTCATATAAATCTTCTTCTGAAGGTTTTAGTCCTGGCTCTGCATTTGGGTCAATTGACATGTTGTAGTTTTGCTCTAACCTTTCGTCGGTGAACCTTTGGGCATTCTCATTAATTTGAGGCATATTTACTGCTCCATTAATATATGGTGTTACTTCAGCACTTACAGGAACAATTCCTTTTGTTTTTAATTCATTTATTAAATCTATTGTTTCATGAGCACCTAATCCAACTCCGCCTAAAATTAAATCATAGCCACCTTTTTCATTTGGTTGAACAATATATTCATTATTATTCATTTCAATTTCTCCTTTCTTCAACCTTATATTATCAAAAAAAAAAAAAAAAAAAACAAATAATATTTTCGATAAATCATTTGTCTTTACATTAATTTATTTATTTAAAATTACTTATTTAAATTATTGGTTATTTCAGCAAATATTTCGATAGGTAAATCTTCAGCTCTAATAGTTAAATCTAAATTGTGGCTTTTTAAAACTTCTTCTACTTTTTCTAAATTATATCCTTTTAAATTATTTTTTAGTG
>CALVRK010000073.1 GCA_944358565.1 uncultured Bacilli bacterium | reverse complement strand
AAATGCTGCATACCCTACTCCCATTATGACTAGTATCATGCATAAGCCTGCTATTATATAATTCCTTTGAGTCCTATTTAATCTTCTTTTCATTTGTTTTCCCTACTTTCTACTACTATATGAAAAATTATTTTATTCTCTATATTAATTATAAAATACTTTTTAGATTTTGTCTACATTTTCTTTCGCCTTAATGGTAAAGACTTTACTTTCGCTAAAGTATAAAATATTCTTAATGTTAACAATGGAGGAAGAATATGAAATTATGTGAAAGTTTAGCCATTAATTTAAAATACTATAGAAAAGTATATCACTTATCTCAGGAGAAATTTGCCGAAATATTAGGAACGACATTATCATATTTAAATCAAATAGAAAATGGTAAGGTTGATGTTAAGGCATCTACAATAGATAAGTTCACTAACAACATAAACAAATACGATAGAAAGGCTAAATTAAAATCAGAGGATTTGGTTACTTATGATAAATCACATATAACTCATTTTTCAAGAATTGACGAAAAGAAAAAAACCGTTTAAAATTGAAAGCGGTTTTTAAATTTCTCCAATATATTCTAGTAATTTTAAGAACATCTTAACGAATTTTTTATCTAAGCCTTGTCTAGATAATTTACGGATAGCAATTCTCTTTTTCTTGATAGGTTCTGATCCGAATAAAATAGCATCGATCTTTTCTTTCATTTCAGTTGGGATTTGCAAGTCACTAATGATTCGTTCGATATCTTCGTTAATTAATCTTAAGGCATCGATTTCGATATCTTTACCTTTACAACTTATTGATAATTGTCCAACGGTTGGAACATCTTTTATTTCAACGACAAAGTTTGGACCATCGACATAAGTTTTTAATGAAAGTGATGTTTCATTCATATAAGCTGTAACATCATCAGTTCTTTTGGTATTTCTAAAGATAATTTTGTAATTTCTCTTATCTGGAACAATACCACTTTTACCTTTAACTGATCTAATTACGACACTATAGTTACTTGGCATATATGTATAATCGATTTGAGTTAGCAAGTAGAAATCTTTACGGTATAAGTCACTTTCTCCGTCGTCTTCAAATAAAGTATACGAATTACTCCTGCCCGGGAAAATATTAATCTCCATATCGGTAGGTGGTGTGGTATCGTTGATGTTTTGATTATTACTTAATGGAATAATAGCTCCGGATTTAGCAAATACTGGATAATCTTCATCACGGAAGAAACTAATATAACTCTTTTTACCTGGAAATTTTTTACCAGTAACATAGTCATACCAAGTACCTTCTGGAAGATAGAAATTGTGAACAACACGGTTCATGACTTCATCTTTTTTAGTAATAATTGGAGCTATTAATAATGATGAACCGAAGAAATATTCATTACGGTATAAAACATCATCATAGAAACCAGGAATTTGATAGTATAATGGTTTAATTAAAGAATCACCAAATTTATGATATTTATAAGCTTCACTATAAATATAAGGAATTAATTTATGTCTTAAATTTAAATAATCTTTAGCAATGGTATACGTTTTAATATCCCATCTCCAAGGTTCTCTTTTATAATATGGTCCTTTATCAACACCAAATTTTAAGATTGGTGAGAAGACTCCTAATTGAATAGAACGAAGGTATAATTCATTATCTTCAGTACCTTTAAAATATCCACTAATGTCATGGGCCCAGAATGGTGCGCCATTATTGAAACTATTATTATTATAAAATGGAATTTTTCTCAAAGTATCCCAGCCGACTTTAGTTTTTCCAGAATATAAAACTGGATATCTATGAGGGGCGAGTGAAGTTCCTTCAGAAAGTAACATTGGACGACGTTTAAAATCCCTTTGCATATCATAGAATTGATAGTGTTTCAATAAAGTTAAATTTTGAATATTTTGATTGTTTTCTAGATCTAACCAATAAAAGTCAACACCTAAGGCATCTAGTGGATGAATAAACATTTTCAAGTAAACATCGACAAATTTAGGATCTAAAACATTGAAGGGAATTTTCCCATCTTTATCGGCTTCTAAATATTTTAAGGCATCATTATAATAAGTATCAATATTATAAAGTCCTGAAGTTGGATCAATGCTTAAACCTAAGCGAATGTTTTTACTATGAAGATAATCAATCATAGCTTTGGGATTTTTAAAGTATTTATCATTAAAAGTAAATCCGGTTCTTAAATGTTTATCTTTTATTTTAAGACGTTTGTGCCAATCCTTATCTAAAACTAAAATAGAAAGTGGAATTTCATTTCTTTCAAAGTTATCGACTAATGTTTTTAGTGATAAATCATCGTAATCATTATTACTACTCCACCAGTTACCAAGGGCATATCTAGGTGGCAAAGCTGGGAAACCAGTAATTTGATAGTAATCTTTTAAAGCTTCTTCAAAGTCTTTATTATACATGAATAGATAGGTATCTACTCTAAGTTCAGTGTTTTTAGAAGCTGTGCCATCTTCATTAAAGATTAATGAATTAGTATCATCAATACTAGCCATACCTTCGGCAGAATATAAACCTTTACCTTTTAGACCACCTTCAGCTAAAGAACTATTAGGAATACCGAAATTACGAACTTCTGGATGACCATAATACCAGAAACGATCAGTATTTAATAACTCTACTTTTAAGTTGGCTGCTGGATCGGCTTTTCCGCCTAAAAATGATCTTCCTTTGATATAAGTCAATTTGAAATATTTTGTAGTAATTACAACATAATTACTATCTTCATTAGAATGAAATTCTGGAGTTTTTAAATCACGATATAAGACTTGTTCAGTTGGATCATCGATAAAGATACCATTGTCGTTATATTCTAGTCTAATTAACCTTTCGGTTAAAACAGTAAAACGGAATTTTTCTCCTTGAATTATATTTTTCTTATTAGCAACAGCTCTTTTTCTATCTAGTGTAAATTGCTCACCTAAATTATACATAAGTATCTCTCCTTATTCTTTTATATTTCATCTATTTGCATGAAGTTAGTATATTTTACTTTTTTAAATGGATAACCACCGGTAATAATTATTTTGTCACCGGGATTTAATTTAAATCTCGTAGATAGTTCTTTTTTGACATTCTTGGTTAATTCATCTAAGGTATCACCTTTGGCATTAACTGGTAATACTCCAAAATGAAGTTGTAGGCTTTTAACAACTGAAGTATTAGAAGCAGCGGCGATAATTGGACATGGTGGTTTTAACTGGCTTATTCTTCTAGCTGTTCGTCCAAAGTTAGTAGCAACTAATATAGCTTTACAATCTAGTTCATTAGCGCCTAAAACGACACTGGAAGAAACAGTTGAAGTAATGCTTTTTTGTTTCTCATTTAGTGATTTTCTAAAGAAATATCCATAATCGATACTATCTTCTGATTCTCTAATAATTTTACTAACGATTCTAACGGTATCGATTGGATGGGCACCAATAGTAGTTTCGCTAGTTAACATGATGGCATCAATAGCTTCAGAAACTAAGGTTGATAAGTCTGATACTTCAGCACGATTTGGAACAGCTTTCTTAGTTAAAAAACTATTGAATTCAGCGGTTATAACAATTAAACATCCTTGTTCATAACATTTATGAATTATTTTCTTTTGAATGTTCGGAACGATTTCGATAGGCATTTCAATACCTAAGTCACCACGATCTAAAATAATTCCATCAGCAATATTGATTATATTATCGATATCTTCAACAGCTCTTTTATTTTCTATTTTGGCAATTAATCCAATGTGCTCATTTTTAAGTTCAATTAATAAATCATTAATTTCTAGAACATCTTCAGCTGAGGAAATACCAGATACAACAATAAAGTCGACCCCCATTTCATGGGCAAATAGGATATCACTATAATCTTGCTCGGTTAAAAATTTACGACTTGGTCTAGTTTCTGGTAAATATATTTTAGAATTATCGCTGACTTCACCACCTTTTAAAACAGCACAGACAACATAATCTAAACCTTTTTCAGTAACTTGTAAAATGACATTTCCTTTACTTAATTTAATCTTAGTATGATATTTTAAATCGTTAACTAAGTTTTTATAGTTAACAGAAAAACCTGTCATGTTACCGTTTATTTCATTCATGTAAATTCTAATTTTATCACCAGTGTTTAAATAGGTTTTGCCTCCGATAAATGTGTCGGTTCTAATGCATGGTCCTTCTAGATCTAACATAATAGCGGTGTTTGTGCCTAGTTTATCATTTGTTTCATTAATGATATTTATTAAACGGCGGCAAACATCTTGCGATGAATAACTCATATTTAAACGGATAACATCGATGCCACTTTTGATAAATTCTTCGATTTGACCTCTTTCGTTTTTATTTTCACAGACTGTTGCGACTAATTTTGTTTTTTCCATGTTTACCACCCTATTCTATTTAAATTATAAAGGATATACCTTGTAAAGTCAATGAGATTTACAACATTTAAAAGATGTAGGTTTCATTCTACATCTATTTTAAATCATCAATATTTTTCTTTAATTGTTTCGCATCTTCACCAAAAATTATTTTTAACTGATTATCGATTTCAACAATACCTTGAGCGCCCATTTTTTGAATGGCTTCTTTATTGACAAGTTCAATATTATGAAGGTTTACGACAAACCTAGAATTATTAACTTCGTAGTTTATAATATTGGCAGTGCCTCCAAGGTATTCAATTAGTTTATTGGCTTCTAATTTGAAGTCTTTGTTTTTAGCTCTGAGAATCGCGAAAGCAATTATTAATAAAATTACAATTATAATTATATATTGCCATATCATATCTATCACCCACTAATATTATACTATAAAAAATGTATTTTTTAAGAAAAATTTTGTTTTAAGAGTAATTACGTAGATTTTTATGTTGATTTTTATTTGAAATTCCGTTTTATGAAAGCTGAAGTAAGTTTGAATATAGTGCAATAAAATGTAAAATCAAGGTGAATGACAGTGAGTTTATAACCCCTTAATATTACATTTTATTGATATAATACTTAATACAAACAAAACTTGCTTTGTTTGTTATCTATAAACATGTACATCTTATTTAATTACTTTAATTATATTGAACAAAATGCCAAAATAAATTTTGACATTAGCTTACCTCACGGTAAGCTTTTTCTACTTCACAGAAACCTAAGG
>CALVRK010000072.1 GCA_944358565.1 uncultured Bacilli bacterium | reverse complement strand
GTGGCGACCATCCGATACTGGTCTATGGAGGAGTCTAAGATTCCTATGAAGTAGAAAGAGCTTACCGTGAGGTAAGCCAATGCCAAAATTTATTTTGGTATTTTGTTCTGATTAATTAAAGTGTTAACTAAGGCAAATAGGCTTAAAAAGTTTATTTGTTTTTTCTTATTTGTGGTATACTTAATAATAGGTGATGGTATGAAAAATGCTTACAAGTTTTTGGATTATTTAAAATATGAAAAAGGCTTTTCTGATCATACAATTAGAAATTATGAAATTGATTTAAAAGAGTTTTATGATTTTGCTTTAGATGATAATGTTGATATTGATTTAGTTAGAAAATATTTAAGAAAATTATATGAAAAAAAATATAGCACGAAAACAATATCAAGGAAAGTAAGTTCTTTAAAAAGTTATTTTAAATATTTAGAGAGTGAAGGAATTATTAAAGATAACTTTATGAGATTAATTAGTAATCCAAAAATTGAGAAGACATTACCTAATTATTTAAATTATGATGATTTAGAAAGATTATTAAGTTATCCTGACACTAGTAACAAATATGGTTTAAGAGATGCTTTGATATTAGAAATGCTTTATTCTAGTGGAGTTAGAGTTAGTGAATTAGCTAATATGAAGTTAAAAAACATTGATTTTAAAGAAAGAAAAATATTAATATTAGGTAAGGGTAACAAGGAAAGATATGTTTATTATGGAAGTAAGTGTGAAAAATTACTCGATAAATATTTAAAGATAGATCACAGAGATAGTCCTTATTTATTTATTGGTAAAAAAAGTGAAAAATTAAATGAAAGAGAAATTAGAAGTATTGTGACTGAAACTGCTAAAAAAGCAGGAATTGAGGTGCATGTAACGCCGCATACTTTAAGGCATACTTATGCGACGCATATGCTTAATGATGGAGCTGATTTAAAAAGTGTTGGAGATTTATTAGGGCATGAAAGCTTATCGACGACACAGATATATACTCATGTTTCTAACGAAAGATTAAGGCAGGTTTATTTGAGTGCTCATCCTAGGGCTCATAAGAATTAAAAGGAGGCTATTTTGATGAAAAAATATGTTTATTTATTTGATGAAGGTAATAAAGATTTAAGAAATTTATTAGGTGGTAAAGGGGCTAATCTAGCCGAAATGACTAATATGGGATTACCTGTACCATATGGACTTACAGTAACAACTGAAGCTTGTAATTTATATTTTAGTGATGGCGAGTTATTGAATGAAGATGTACAAAAACAAATTTTAAAAGGAATTAAAAGAATTGAAGAAAAAACCGGTAAAAAATTAGGAGATACTAATAATCCTTTACTTTTATCAGTTAGAAGTGGTTCACCAATTAGTATGCCGGGAATGATGGATACTATTTTAAATTTAGGTTTAAATGATAAGATTGCTAAAACATTAGCTAAGGATGAGGATAGCAAAAGATTTATTTATGATTCTTACCGAAGACTTATTATGATGTTTGCTGATGTGGTTAAAGGAAAAGGTAAAGATAAGTTTGAAGAATATTTAACTAAATATAAAGAAAATAAAGGGGTTAAAAATGATTTAGAATTAACAGCTAATGATATGGTACTACTTACAGAAACATTTAAAGATTTATATAAAAAATTAGTTAAAGAAGAATTCCCAGAGGAACCATTACTTCAGCTTATGCAGGCGGTAACAGCGGTATTTAGGTCATGGCATAACAAAAGAGCAGAAGTATATAGACAGATGAATAATATTCCAGATACTTTAGGAACAGCAGTTAATGTGCAAGAGATGGTATATGGTAATTTATCAGAATCGTCTTTAACAGGAGTTGCTTTTTCAAGAAATCCAGCTAATGGTGAAGATAAACTTTATGGTGAGTATTTAGTTAAAGCTCAGGGTGAAGATATAGTAGCTGGGGTTAGGACGCCACTTTCTATCGATATTTTAGAGAAAGAAAATCCAAAAATATATAAGGAATTAAAAGGTTATAGTAAACTTTTGGAAAAACATTATAAAGATATGCAGGATATGGAGTTTACGGTAGAAAATGGGAAACTTTATATGTTACAGACAAGAAATGGTAAAAGGACTCCATTAGCTAGTTTAAATATTGCGATTGATATGGCTAATGAAAACTTAATTACTCAAAAAGAAGCTCTTATGAGACTTGATCCAAAAGAGATAAGTGGTATGCTTCATAAGAGTTTTGATAGTAATGCTTTATCTAAAATGAAACCAATTACTAAAGGTTTACCAGCATCACCGGGAGCAGTTTCTGGTCAGATTTGTTTCAATACTTTAGAAGTTAAAGAAAAATATAATAAAAAAATCCCAACTATTTTAGTTAGAGAAGAGACTTCACCTGAAGATATTGAAGCGATGAAGTATGCAGATGGTATTTTAACGGTTAGAGGTGGTATCACTTCACATGCGGCTGTTGTAGCTAGAGGTATTGGTAAGTGCTGTATAAGTGGCTGTGAAAACGTTTTAGTTGATGAAAAGAAAAAGATTATGATAATTAATGGTAAACAATATAGTGGTAATTACTATTTATCTTTAGATGGAACTAGTGGTAATGTTTATGAAGGAGTTCTTGAAATAGCAGACTTTAATTTAAACGATAAATTCTTAACGATGTTAAAGTGGGCTAAAAAATATAAAAAACTTGGAGTTAGAGCAAATGCAGATATAGCTAAAGATGCAAAAGTAGCTTTTGATTTTGGGGCTGAAGGTATTGGTCTATGTAGGACTGAGCACATGTTTTTTGAAAAGAATAAGATTTTTGCGATTAGAAAGATGATTGTTGCCCCAACTGAAGAAGAGCGAATTAATGCTTTAACAGTTTTACTTAAAATGCAAGAAAAAGATTTTGAGGGATTATTTAAAGCAGCTAATGGTAAGATACTAACTATTAGATATTTAGATCCACCATTACATGAATTTTTACCGAAAAAAGAAGATGAAGTTAAGGAACTAGCTAATAGTTTAAATATGACAGTTAGTGCTTTACATAAAAAAATTGATGCTTTAAAAGAGTTTAATCCAATGATGGGACTTCGTGGATGCAGGCTTTCTATTGTTTATCCAGAAATTGCGGTGATGCAGACAACAGCAATATTTAAAGCAGCTAAAAAAGTAATGAGGCAAGGAATAGAAGTAAAACCAGAGATTATGATTCCTTTAGTTGGCGATGTGGCTGAACTTAAATATTTGAAAGATATTATTTTAAATGTAGCTGAAAGGTTAAATAAAGATAGTGAGATCAAATATAAAATTGGGACAATGATTGAAGTTCCTAGAAGTGTTATTCAAGCTGATGAGATTGCTAAACAAGCTGATTTCTTTAGCTTTGGAACGAATGATTTAACGCAGATGACATTTGGCTTTTCTAGAGATGATGCAGGTGCATTTATTAACGATTATTATCAAAAAGGAATTTTAAAATTTGATCCATTTAAGTCGATTGATAAAGATGGTGTTGGTAAGCTTATGAGGGTAGCTATTAAACTTGCTAAAGCATCTAATAAGAAAATAGAACTTGGTGTTTGTGGTGAACATGGTGGGGATGAAGAGAGTGTTAAATTCTTTAATAAGATAGGTCTTGATTATGTTTCATGTTCACCATATAGAGTTCCAGTTGCTATTTTAGCAGCAGCACAAGCCGCAATCAAGTCTGAGGGGCGAAAATAATTAAGTAAAAAAGACATATTTAATATAAATAATGGCTTTGTAAGGTATTTTGTTACTATTAACTAATACTACTTAATTTAAATAATTAGAAAATATTATATTCATAAGACTAAGATTAAGCATTAAGTTGCAAATCTTAGTCTTTTTTTTGTTTATAAGATGTAATGTACGATTAGTAAAGAGAGGAGAATGAAATGCGATTATTATATACAAAGCCAAAATTAAAGGATATGTCACAAGGATCTAGAATAGCATTTGCAAGACAGTTTAGATTAATGACACAGGATAATGTGTCAGATAAACTAGGACTTACTGGAGAATGTAAAAGAAGAACAATGACTAGATATGAAAAAGGAAATAGAAATCCAAAAGAGGATAGAACTCGAGAAATAGCAAATATATTAGAAGTAAATTATAATGCTATAAAAAAATATGATTTTATTGAGATAATAGATGTTATTTATTATTTGATGTGGTTAGAGGAACTATTACCAAATTATCAAATTGATTTATCTAATGTTTCTTATGTTGATGAAAAACAAATAGTAATTATTAGAAATTTTATTAATGAGTGGAATTTAATCAGAAATAAACGACAAAAAAGAGAGATTACTTATAATGATTATATAAACTGGAAATTAAATTATAATTTGGAGGAAAAATAATTATGGATAGTATTGTAAATATTAAAATAAGTTTAATAGATGATTTTAAAAATCACCCTTTTTTAGTAAATGATGATGACACATTAAAAGAACTTGCTAAAAGTATAAAAGAAAATGGACTTTTAAATCCAATCATAGTAAGACCGAAAAATAATAATAGGTATGAATTAATATCAGGACATAGAAGAAAATTAGCAATGCAACTAAATGGAATAGATGAAATAGATGCTGTAATAAAAGAATTAGATGATGATGAGGCAACTATATATATGGTTGATTCTAATATTTATAGAGAAAGAATCTTACCTAGTGAAAAAGCATTTGCTTATAAAATGAAGATTGATGCTTTAAAACATCAAGGTAAAACTTTGTCCCCTAAGGGAACAAAGCAACATTCAGTAGATCAAATTGATGATACAAAAACACAAATTTATAGATATATTAGACTAACATATTTAATTTCTGATTTGTTAAAGTTAGTTGATAATTCGGTTTTACATGATAAAAGAACTTATCTAACAATTGGAATAAAACCTGCTGTAGAGTTGTCATATTTGACAAAAGATGAACAAAATTTACTATATTCAACTTTTATATATGATGATTTAACTCCAAGTCATGGACAGGCAATTAAAATAAGAGAATTAAGTAAAAATAAAAAATTGAATTATGATTCTTTGGTGGATGTTTTATCTCAAATAAAAGGAAATCAAAAAGAACAAATAAGTTTTAATAAAGAAAAAATTGAATCTGTTTTACCATTGGATTTATTAAAAAGAGATAAAAGATATATTGAACAATTTATAATAGAAGCAATTTTAAAGTATAAGGAAATAAAAAAAGAGGAATTAGAGAAAATAGATATAAATAATTTAAAAATATAAAATGCTAACAGTAAAGTTAGCATTTTTTTATTTACTAGGAATTTGCTTTGTAAAAGGTAAAAGTTTGCAAGAAGTTATTTACAAGAACGTTTGTATGTG
>CALVRK010000071.1 GCA_944358565.1 uncultured Bacilli bacterium | reverse complement strand
ATAAGCAATTATATATGTCTTTAAAAGACATCGCACAAAAAGATACCCCGTAGCTTGCTGCGGGGAGTTTCATTAAAAATGAAGTGGAGGTGGTATTATGGCTTTACCTGCCGTGTTACTTAAAGCTAAGAATGCAATTTCAAAGGGAACTAAAGCAGTAAAAACAGCAAAAGCGGTAAAGTCTGCCACTTCTAATTCAAATGATGAAGAAGTAAAATCTTTTTTTCAAATATTTAAAATACCAATACTTTTGGGAGCTCCTATTTTTATATATATTTTCGTTGTTTTTATTTTAGTTATAACGATTCCCCAAGTGCTTTATGATGCTGAATATGGAGATGATGCTAGTAATAATAGTGGTGGAAGTTATACTGGTGATATTGCATATGTACAGTGGGCTGTAGATATTGCTAATGATGATACGCATGGTTATAGCCAGTGTGCTAGAACTGGACCGGATTATGATTGCTCTAGTTTGGTATACTATTCTTTATTAAATACAGGTTATACTGAAGAACAATTAGGAAGTTATCCTTTTGCGACTGGTGCTATGGATAGTATTTTGACTAAAGCTGGTTTTAAAAGACATAATTATGTTGAGAGTGAATTAGAGCCAGGCGACATTTTATTAGTGCATAATAGTATGCGTCAACATACAGCAATATATGTTGGTGAAGGTCAAGTTGTTGAAGCATCTATGAGTGAAAATGGTGGTATTTGTGGCGCGTCTGGCGATCAAACTGGATCTGAGATTTTAGTAAATCAAGATGATGGCGGATGGGAAGCTTATTATCGAAAAGAAGGATGAACGTTATGAGAAAAAAAATAATTTTATTTGTTTTATGTTTTTTTTTAGTAACAGGTTGTGATATTAAATATGATTTAACAATCGATAATGATAGTTATGATGAACTAGTTAGTATGTCGTTTTTGAAAAGTGAAAATACTTATAATGATATTTCTATTTATTCGAAAAGTAAGACACCAATCACTAACGATTCTAAATCGGATGATTATTATGAGACTAAAATTGAGGATAATGGTAATTATTATGATTTGATTTATCATTATCAACATAATGTGGATACATTTAGGCACAGTTATTTTTTGAGTAATTGTTATCCAGATTTTAATATTCAAAGTGATGATAAACGGATTATATTATCTAGTGGTAATAGATTTATGTGTTTTCAAGGTGACGATGGGCTTAAAGCTGATAGTGTACAAATCAATATTACAACTAAGTTAAAGGTACTAAATAATAATGCTGATGAGGTTAATGCTAACACTTATACTTGGAGAATAAATAATAGTAATTATGAAAATAAACCAATTGAAATAATACTTGAAAAAGCTTTTCAAATAGAGGATGTAAAATTTCAAAACGAAGCTTCTAATTTATTTTTTATTATTGCAATTGTTATTATTTTGGTAGCATTAATTATAGTTGTTTTTGTTAAACGTAAGGCAAAGAGAAACAATAACATTTGATTTGGTGGTGATTAGATGAAAAGAATTTCTAATTTTTTAAAAAAAAGGATAAAGAAAATTTCTTTTTTGTCTATAATTTTATTAGTTATATTTGTAAATATGAGTAGCGTATTTGCAGATTATCTTGATGAAGAAACGGTTGGTAATAGGAAAGAAAGACAATTATTTGAAAAAATACATTTAATTCATAGTATTTTTCCTAAACAAACTGATGAAGCTGCTTTGTATGCAACTTTAGTACACAGAGGTACTTTAACTGACTATATTGAAGAAAGTTATGATCCTAATTTTGATTCTGAAGAGTATAAAGATACTTTGAGTAAGTTTTCTAAGGATATTACTAATTTGATAGATAATGTGGGTCAGTCTATAACAACGCTTGGCGATGCGATTGTATCTGGTGCAGAATGTTTAATTTCTGGTGGCACTGATGAGAACGGTGAAAAATATGATACAGATTGTGTTTTAGAAAAAGTTATTGAAAAATATGCTGATAAATTAAGTGATACTGGGGATAGTACTTTAGAAAATAGTATAAAAAAGCCACAGGCGATTGATTTGTTAATAGCGGCTATGATTGTAATGCTCGATTCAAGTGGATGGACTGGGACTTATAGTGATGAGAATTATAAACAGGCTTTGGCAGGTGATGGACTTGTCGGCAATATGTTTGATAAAAACGATCCATTACAAAACTTCGCAGCTGTGGCAATGAATGGAATTTTTTGTACAGTTGGTACAGTGGCAGATATGTCGTTATCATGGTTTAATCCTGGATTTTCAATAAATGAAAATGGTTTTGGGGTTGAAAAAAATGCTATGGCGGGAAAACTTAGTCGTTATTATATAATGTCCAATATTTGTCAAAATGGATTTATTGGAGGGACTTACGATCATGTAAAAAATCCTGATTTGAGTACTGAAATAGGAATAGCGCAATACCAAGGTAAGAAGGATATTGTTGCTGAACAAATTATTGGTATTGCTGAAAAGTTTCGAAATAATAATGATAATTGTATATATGTTGGTACCGCCGGTAGTGGTGATATGGTTAATTGGAAGCAGACAGATCCTAGATGGGGTAGTTTGACGTTAGGTGCTGGTGGGCTGACAGTTGGAGAAGCTGGTTGTACTGCAACTTCAATGACTTATTTGATTGCTAAATCTGGTACGGCACTTACAGTTTCTAATTTGGATCCAGGTGTATTTGTTAAGAATGCTAGTTTTACATATAGTGCTTTATATTGGAATAGTTGGAATACTATTGCACCCAATTTTACGATGCATGCTCAAGGAGTTTCAGTTAATGTAAATAATGCTGCTGAGGTATTAGAAGATATATTGAATACTCCGTATGATGGAAAGTATCAACAATTTATTATTTTGTATTTGAATTTAGGTCATTGGGTAGCTGTTGATCATATAGAAAATGGTAAAGTTTATGTTTTTGATCCATCACCGCTTGCAGATGGTGACGGTATAGTAGAACTTAGTAAAGCATATAAAGGAGCTTCTTTGGAAAGTTATAACGCATTTCATGCTACTGATGTGTTATTTGGAAGTACTGGTAATACTTCGTCTCCTACTGTTTCTGGTGGTGATAATTGTGATGATGGAGTTACGTCTGGAAATATAACAATACCTGAAGAATTTGGAAAAGGTGGTTATACAGTTACTGTATATAATGATTGGAATTGGGCTTATAAACAGGGAGAGGTGTATGATTTATGGGCTGAAGCCGGTTCACAGTGGGATGATGGAATTGCGGTTTTAGATGGTAGATATTTAATTGCATGTACAAAGAAGTTTGGAGATGTTGGAGATAAAGTTGATTTTTTCTTAGATGATGGGACAAAAATTCCTTGTATTATTGCTGATGTAAAATCACAAGAAGTTGTTGCATGGGATAGTAATCCTGCCAATGAATGGGGCCATAACAACGGACAAAATATTATTGAATTTGAAGTTTCTCATGTTGCTTTCTATAATACTTATGGTGGTAGTAATCCAGGTACTAACGGTTGGCATATGGAATGGTCTGGTAAAAGAGTTAGTAGTGCAACTAATTTAGGAGAAAGTATTTTATGATAATATTTTTGTGATATTAATAATATTAGTAATAGTATTTGTTTTAAATGTTGAACTGTATTTATTTGATTGGAATTTGTATTTACAAATTCCAATTTTTCACATACTAGGAATTTGCTTTGTAAAGCAAAAAAACAAACAAACATTCGAAAAAAACTATTTACAAATATAATTATTCGTAGTATATTGAATACATCAAAGATAGAAGGTGATGCAATGACAATATTAAAAGGCTATGTATTTAGACTTTATCTAGATAAAAATCAAGAAGAGTTAATTAATAAAACTTTTGGATGTTCAAGATTTATATATAATGCATCATTTAATATAATGTTTAAAGGTTTAGAAAAATACATGTTATATTTAAAGCAATACATTTAATCATAAATTGTGATAAACAAATAAAATAATTAAGGTGGCGATTATCCGATACTCTATATTGAGAAGTCTAAGATTCCTATATATGAGATAGAAAAAGCTTATCGTGGGGTAAGCTAATCAAAATTTATTTGGCATTTTGTTTTAATTTAAGAAGGGTGTGTCAAGAAAAATGGTTCTTCTCCGAGTTAGTTGAATTGGATTAAAGTGCATGATACAATTATATTAGAATGAGAAGTGGTAAAAGTGGATATAGAAGAATTGTTAAAAGACTTAGATAAGAATTTAATAGTAACAGAAACTAAAAAAATAGAAAAAACAATTTATATTACATGTGAAATTAACAAGAATGAAAGTGAGTGCCCATTCTGTAATCATTCATCTAATGCTATTCACAGTAAATATATACGCACTATAAGTGATTTGCCAATACAAAATAAAGAGGTCAAACTACTATTAGTTACTAGAAAATTTTTTTGTTCAAATCACGAGTGCAATCATAAAACATTTAGTGAAAGATTTAGCTTTGTAAACCCAAAAGCAGTGAAAACTAATAGATTAATTGATTATATTAATGGTATAGGTCTTAGAGATAATTCAATGGATGTAGTAAGAACTTTAAAAGATGATGGTATAAATGTGTCAAGCAATACAGTTCTAAGAATTATAAAAAAAAACAGAAACTCATATAACTTATGATGCTAAGAACATAGTATAGACGATTTTTCTTCTAAAAAACGTGAAATATATAATTCAATTATAATGGATAATGATCAACATAAAAAAATAGAAATAATTAATTCTAGAGAAAAAGACGATATAGTAGAAATCTTAAAACTTTTTACTAATGTTGAAACTGTTACTAGAGATTTTTCTTTAACTTATAAAAACGCTATTACTGAAGCATTACCTAATGCTAAACAAATAGTTGATAGATTTCATATCTTAAAAAATTTAACTGATGATTTATGTAATTATTTAAAAAGAACTGTTGGTGATAGAATAAAACTATATAAAGATACAGACTCAAGTTATAAAGATGTTTTAACTAAAAGACAACAGGATAAAATTGATACAGCTAATAGAAAATGGGAATTGATTAAAGAAGCTAAACAGTTATATCAAGATAAGCATACTAAAACTTCTATAGCTAAAAAATTAGGTATTTCAAGAGTAACATTAAATCTTTATTTATCGTTAGATGAACCACCTGTAAAAGATAGTAATTGCATTTTAGATAATTATATTTCCTTAATTAAGCAGTGTATTATAGATGGTAAAAAGACTAAAGAGATTTATGAAGAAATGAAAAAGAACGGATATAAAGGTAAATTGACAGTTTTAAATATGCATATGAAAAGTATAAGAAATGAGGTCAAGAATAATATCACTTATCTTAAAAGAAGTAAAATTAAAAAATTGTTTTTTTACAATTTAGAGGATATAAAAAATGAAAATTTGAAACAAGATATTATATTTTATTTGAATCAGAACGAAGAACTAAAAAAGATTGTTGAATTAGAAAAAGAATTTAAAAACATTTTATTTTCAAAAAAAACGAGAGTGTAAAATAAAGTGTGTAAGTAGAGAAATGAGTAATTCTCATTTCAAAGCAAACACACTTTTATAATGTGA
>CALVRK010000070.1 GCA_944358565.1 uncultured Bacilli bacterium | reverse complement strand
TTCTTCTAAAAGCATTTTATTACGATAATCTTTTTCTTCAATGGTTTCATTATCGTTTTTGACTTCTTCCTCCTTTTCAACATCCCAATCTTTATTTAATAAGGATATAACTAGCGTAGGTATTGTAGCGTGAATTTCCGAAACATAGGCCATATTCAACGAACCTGACATTTTAAAGTTTTCAGTAGTTTCAATTTTGTCATCGGTATTAATTAAACCGCCGGGGGCCGAGATGTAATAAGGAAATTCTACTAAGAAGAAAGCTAAAATTAAAACATAAACAATGATGACTTTGTAGTATTCTTTTATAATTTTTTTAATATTATTAAATAGGTTTTTCATGTATATACTCCTTCCTTTAATAGATTTATTTGATAGCAGGTGAAATTATGAAGAAAATAGTAAGTGTTTTGATAATGATTATTTTACTCTATATCGGATATGAAATACTGACGGAATCAGAAACCATTTTAAAATCAGTAGATTTTTCATTAAATGTTTTTAAAAATAATATTTTTCCATCATTATTTCCTTTTTTCGTGCTGTCAAATATTTTGATTAAATGTGGTCTTCCGGAATTTATGGGTAACTTATTTAAAGGTATTATGAATAAAGTTTTCAAAATTAAGGGGATTACCGCATTTATCTTTTTCATGAGTATTATATCAGGAAATCCAGCGAATGCAAAATACACGAGAGAACTTTATAAAGATGGGAAAATTAATAAATATGAAGCAACTAAAATTTTATGTTTTACTTGTTTTTCTAACCCGCTTTTTATATTAGGCAGTGTTTCTATTTTGTTTTTAAATAATAAAGAGGCGGGATTACTTATTTTAATTTGTCATTACGTTGGTAATCTTTTTGTTGGACTTGGGATGAGAGGATATCATCCGAGTAAAAAAGAAAATGACAAAACAAGTTTAACAAAAGCAATAGATGAGATGCATAAAAAAAGAATTAGTAATAAAGATAGTTTTGGCGAAGTAATTACTAATTCTTTAGTTAGCAGTATAAATACTTTACTTTTAATATTAGGAGTTATTACCTCTTGTCTAGTTCTTACGACAATTATCGATAACAATTTAAATTTAAACAGTGTTTTTCAAAGTGTTTTAAATGGTTTTATCGAAATGACGCAAGGACTTAAATATATCAGCTTAGAAGCAATACCCTTAAAACTAAAATGCATTTTAACGGTTATGATTTTATCATTTGGCGGACTTTCTGTACACATGCAGATCATGAGTATATTAAGTGATACAGATATTAAATATTTACCCTTTTTATGTGCGAGAATTTGTCACGCAGTTATATCTTCTTTACTGATGTATATTTTATTTGATTTTTGGATTAATTTATAAAGAATAATAATATGTCACATCATAAGTATATTCTTGTTTTAAATTACCACTATTTAAAATCATTTTGACATATAAATAACAATTTGAACTGTTGCAGCTATTATTTAAAGAGTAACTTTTAATACTCACTGTATCTGGCATATTAAAATTTTGACCATTGATGACTACTTTTTTACCTGACTGATCAATTTTTAAAGTTTTTCCATTGATATTACAACTGTCACCTGAACAGGATACCACGCTACCAGTAGAAGGTAAAATGTTGCCAATATTTTTAGAGATAATACTAGCTTTTTGCTGAATGGCAGTTTTCGTACTAGTGTCGGCAAAAATATCTTTAACTTCAATTAAAACTTCAAATAGAAAAACAGTAATAACCATAGTTAGGGCAAAAGATGCGATTAGCTCAACTACTGTAAAACCTTTATTATTCATAAATACCTCCCTATCCTATTTTGTATGGATCTGCTTGAGTACCATTACCAGTCAATACAATATTTGAATTTAAGAAAACTGAAGGACGTATACTATGTTCAATAGTAGACACATTATAGTAATATATATACCCTGATGTGTCATGAATGTAATATGATACTCTAGTATTATAAGTAGAAGGAGTGATAGTCCACCAATTTATGTTAGATAAATACATCCAGTTGGTTCCTATACATTGATAATAATTATTACCACTAAATACTGTACAAGCACTACTACTATTAGCTCTTAAATAATCACTTGCATTAGCTAAACCCACACTACCATTCCATGTAATACTTTTTTCATCACTTATTTGACTTTCTAAATTATCACTTAAACTTTCTACGGCTCCAACATTCCATGTATGAGATATTATTTGTCCCATAGCAGTAGAACTTAGAGTATTATAGTATGTTGTAGTTAAATAGTTTTCAATAGTTGAATTATCCCAAGTGTTTATAGCAGTCGTATTCCAGACGCTTTGATTACTTAATACAGAATTTCTAATTATTTTATAACTTCCATCTGTTTCTTTAGAAATTATTCGCCATGTTTCATTATTAAAAATTATATAATTATTTGGGTTAGTGCCTTTATAAATATATCTTCCATTTTCAATGGTATCTTTATATAAACCGTCACCAGATTCTACTAGTTTTACTTCCTCACCACCTATATTAGCCGTTTCAAAGTCATTGGGATCTTCCGGATCTTCTGGAATATTTATTTCATTATCCATCGCAATAGTCGCAAATGTGCCATTATTAAATTCGGCAAACAATCTTCCTTTATTTTTAACAGTATTAGTTTCAACTCTAGAGATGAATTCACGTAATTTTTGATTTATATTACTATCTTCTTTTTCTGAAACATATTTTTGAATAGCACTTATATCAGAAGATGTATAAATAATGGTTTTAGCGTCCATCATATTAATGAGATTATCACAAAAAGTATCTATTATTCCTGCATCCATATTACATGAACTATCTTTATAAATAACAACATATGGCTTTGAATCAGTTAATTGATTTGATAAGTTATAATTTTTATTTAAAAGATAGTTAGATACCGATGATAAGTCATAAATCGATTCAACATTATTATAATTATAACTATTTTTATAGTTTGTTGTTAGATTACTAAACTGAATATAAAGCAATATTAACACGGTCAAAACAAAAGTTGACACGACTAAAGATTCTGCTAATAAAAAGCCCCTATTATTTTTCATGTTTTTTTCTCCTTTGGAATTGTTTTTATTCTAAAACTATTATATAATATATCTAGGATAAAATCTAGTCTTAAAAAGATAAAAGAAAGAAAGGGCCGATGTATATGATGAAAACATTTGATTTTGCAAAGATGCCAATTGTCGATATAATAAACGAAATTTTAGTGGATGCGTCTAAAAAAGGTGCGAGTGATATTCACTTTGATCCATATGAAGATTATTTACTTATTAGAATTAGGGTTGATGGAGTTTTAATGGATTATGCTAAAGTTCCTGATGCATATAGAGATTATTTGACAACACGTATTAAAACTATTTCTAAGATGAATATTACGGAATCAAGGCTTCCACAAGATGGGGCAATTAAAGAGACTTTAGAAGGAGTAGATTTAGATTTGCGTGTATCTTCTTTGCCAGTTAGTACAGGTGAAAAAATAGTTATTCGTATTTTGGATTATACAAGAAGTATGGCTGGTTTGGATGAACTTGGATTTAGTGAAGAAAATTATAAAAAAGTTTTAGAGATGATTAGCGTCCCTAATGGTATTATTTTAGTTACTGGAGCAACTGGTAGTGGTAAAAGTACAACAGTTTATTCAATGCTTCAGCACTTAAACACTTCAGCAATTAATATTATTACTGTTGAAGATCCGATAGAAATGGATATTACAGGTATCAACCAGGTTCAAACAAATTCTAAAATTGGTCTTACTTTTGCGACAGCTTTAAGATCTATTTTAAGACAGGACCCTAATATTATTATGATTGGTGAGATTAGAGATACGGAAACGGCAAAGATTGCGGTTCGCGCTTCAATTACTGGTCACTTAGTTTTATCAACCTTACACACAAATACGGCGTTAAATACAATCGAAAGATTAATTGATATGGATGTTCAAAGATATTTACTTGCTTCAGCTTTGGAAGGTGTGGTTTCACAAAAATTAGCTAGACAATTATGTCCACACTGCAAAGCTAAAAGAAAAACTAGTGAATATGAAAAAATGGTATTTAAAACTGTTTTAAATAAAGATGTCGATGAAATTTATGATACTGAAGGTTGTGAGCACTGCCATGATGGGTATGCTGGTCGTATTGCTATTCACGAAGTACTTAGAATTGACCAAGATATTCGTGATGCTTTAAGTAATGGTAAACCTAAAGAAGAAATAAGAAAATTAGTATACGGTACAGGAAATGTTACCACAATGCTTCAAGATGGATTGGAAAAAGTTGTTCAAGGTTTAACTACTTTTGAAGAAATACTTAAATTAATTGAACTTGAAGATGATGATAAGATTAGTAGTAACAGTGCTTTAAAAGAAGCTATCATAGAAACTAAGGAATCATTAGCTGCCAAAGAGCAGGAAGGAGAATATTTAGGAGCTCGCGAGGAATTAGTTAATCAAAAAGATAAACAAAAAAATATTTACAGTTATGAAGATGTTGAAAGTTTAGACATTTAAAAAAACACAGCTTAATTTTGAGCTGTGTTTTCATATTTGGCAATTACTTTAGTAGTTACACCTTTTAATTCACCTTTGGTAACTGAAGTTATGGTTCTTGTTTCATTTGGTTTTAAAGGCTCGCCAATATTACCTCTTAAAGTAATAACTTCGTTACCATCTTTATCTTGCAAAACAATATCAACATCACTAATAGTACTATTTTCAGCTGAAGTATTGGTGACGTCAGTGGTGAATGTCGTGTAGCCATCTTCAGTGATTAGAGAAATATTATTAAATGTTAAATTTTCATATATTTCTTCTTTTATTATGCCTTCTTTGGTGTTAGCTACGATTTTAGGTTCTTTTGCAATACTAATTTTTTCTTTATTAAACTTAAAAGAAATAATTATACCGACAATTAAAGCGATGACAACAACAAGAAAAATTATTAAATATAGTTTATATTTTTTTATAAAACTAATTATATTTTCTTTGTTTAACTTATTCATTTAATCCCCTACTTTCTTTATTTTAATTATAATTTATTTTGGGGATAATTTCAATACTATATTTTTTAGATTATAAATATGTTTTTAATTTTTGGATATATTCTTCACCAAATTTTCTTAAAGATTTGGCTAAATCTATTACTTTTTTATCAGCTGTTTTTTCATAATTATCAATGTGTTTAGAGAGTTCTAAATTACCCATGGTTAATCCTTGAATTAACATATCAGCAATATTGGAATCACTATTGTCATTCATCATTTCTTTGCTTATACTCATTTTGGACATTGTTTTGGCCATCATTCCTATAGGTTTGGCTTTTAAATCTTGTTTATTTAAAAGTTTTTCGGTTTCTTTAGCATATTTTTCATAGTTTTTTTCGATTTCTGGTAAAAGTTTTTTTATTTTGTTATCTTTATCTTTGATAACATTTATTAAATCTTTGGTGCTCTGCATTCCCATATTACTAGTTTGATAGATATACTCTAGTATTTCTTCGTTTTCATTCATTTAAATCATTCCTTTCATGTTTATTATGTGTACAGTTCATTTTTTTATACAAAGGTTCTGTTATACTTTGTGACTGATAAACGATATTACACTGTTTTTATATAGTTATATAAATTATCTATTTTAAATTATCCTTATATTTATTGATATATAT
>CALVRK010000069.1 GCA_944358565.1 uncultured Bacilli bacterium | reverse complement strand
ACAGAGGAAAAGGTTTCAGAAGAAACAGAGGAAAAGGTTTCAGAAGAAACAGAGGAAAAGGTTTCAGAAGAAACAGAAGAAAAGGTTTCAGAAGAAACAGAGGAAAAGGTTTCAGAAGAAACAGAAGAAAAGGGTTCAGAAGAAACAGAGGAAAAGGTTTCAGAAGGAACAGAAGAAAAGGTTTCAGAAGAAACAGAGGAAAAGGTTTCAGAAGAAACAGAAGAAAAGGTTTCAGAAGAAACTAAGGTTATGGTTAGTGGCGATGCTGATTATCAAGTGATATCACAAGACGGCAGTTTAACAATTGTTGGTAACATACCAGAAGATCAATTGAGCCAAGTTGTCGAAGATTTAACTAATCAATATGGTGAAGAAGTTGTGAGTGGTTTAACTATATTTGATTATGATACAATTAATTCGCAAGTTGATTATGGTGAAACAGTGCAATTGGGAAATTCTGGCTATACTGCTATTAAACATGAAGATGGTAGTATAGAAGTTAAAGATGCTGATGGTAAAGTGATTGCTAATTGGCAAGTTCAAGAGAAAGAGGCTGAAGATAATCAAGAAATTACTGTTGATAATGGTCAAGAGGCAAATCAAACACAAACAGAAGTTGGACCAATTAATTCAGAGGAGTTAACTATTCCTGAAGATTATGTATCAAAGGATTATGAAGTTAGTGCTAATGAATATTTGGTTATTGAAAATGCTGACGGAACTTATACTATTGCAATGGGTGGAGTTGGTTTAAGTGGTAATCAACTTCAAGATTTGATTTCTAAGTTACAAGCTGATGGTGTTATTCCTGCCGATGCTCAAGTAGTTCCTGGAAGTTTGCCTTCTGCACCTACTGATGAGATGAAGGAACAAGGAAAAACTGAGCAATTAGCCCAAATTGGTGATTATATTATTAGTACTGTTGATGGTATAAAATATACGATCTATTCAAAGGACGGTACCGTTTTAGATACTATTCTTAAATATGAAGATCAACAATTAGAAGATAATTATGAAACATCTAAAGATCCTGACGCTAAACCTGGTGATAAACCAGGTCAAGATGAACCTGGTGATGAAAATCCTGGTGATAAACCTAGTGAAGATGAACCTGAGCCAGAACCTGAACCTGAGCCAAAACCTGAACCTGAACCTAAACCTGAGCCAAAACCTGAACCTGAACCTAAACCTGAGCCAAAACCTGAACCTGAACCTAAAAAAGAGGTTGAACAATCTAATTTGAAAAAATCAATTGTAAGTACTGTATTACCACAAATGGGTGATAATGTTTCATTGGCAAGTACAATAGCTGGTGGAATTGGTGGACTTGGTTTGATTGGTGCCGGATTGGCAAGAAAAAAGAAACTTAAGAATGATGTTGCTGACGAAGAGATTATCGATGATTCATTTGAACCTACTTATGATGATTTAGAATCAGTGGCTGAACAATGGTCAAAGAATGAAGAAAGAAAGACTATGTATGATGAAAATCAAGCAAAAACATATGATTATGATGAGTTAGAAAATATTGCTGAGCAATGGAAAAATAGCAAAGAAAGAGAAGAATGGCTACAACATAGAGAATCTAAAGGAAAAACACGTTAATTAAGGTAAGGAGGAGTGAATATGAAAAAAATATTTAATATTGTTTTATCATTATTAATTGTTGCTATTATATCAATTACTTCTATTGTTACTATTAATGCGGCACCTAAAAGTGTAACTATTGATAGAGAAGGAGTAATGGTATCTTATATCGGTGAGAATTATAAGTGGGCTAAATTCAGAACTTCAGATGGAAAAGTAGCTTATTGTTTAGATTTAGAAAAAAAATGGCCTGAAAGAGCAACTAGTGTTTCATTAATTGGTGAAGGTGATGCTGGACTTACATATATTCTAGCAAATGGTTATCCTTATAAATCTATTAAAGGTAATGATGATCAAGATAGATTTATTACACAAGCCGCAGTTTGGTGGTATTTATCTGATACTGGTCAAACTGGTAAATTAAGTGAAGATTTTACAACAAATTCAGCTGATCCATATGGACTTAGAAGTTATATTAAAAAATTAGTTAGTGATGCTAAAAATGCTAAAGCTAGCGCAAAACCTACATTAAATGTCAATGTAAGTAATTCTAATATGAAGTTATCAAGTGATGGTAATTACTTTGTGTCAGAGTCAATTAAACCATCTTTAACAGGAACATCTACTTATAAAGTTTCTGTTTCAGGAGCGCCTAATGGTACTACTATTACAGATGCTAACGGAAAAAGTCAAACTACTTTCAAAAGTGGAGATGCTTTCCAAGTTAGAATTCCTTCAAACGCTTTAGGTCAATCAACTACTATTAAAGTAACTGTTTCAGCTACTGGTGCAACAACTAAAGCTTATATTTATCAACCTTCTGATACATCATATCAACGTGTTGCTGTATTATATACAGATAATACTGATTTATCTAAAACAATTAATTTGACAGCTAAAGTTGATAAACCAAAAGTTTGCGTTGATTATGTTATTGTTGGTGATGTTAGACCAGATCCTAATTTAACTGATCCAACTCCTGGTACAAGTTGCTATGATAAAGGTACTAAATATGACCAAGAAAAAGAATTAACTACAAGACAAGAAAATTGTAAGTTTAATGGTTGGTATACTAGTGAAGATTTAACTGGTAAATGGGTAGATGGCACAGCTCTTAACAAAAACCTTACTTTATATGGTGCGTGGGACTGTGGAACATCAATTACAGTACCAAATACAGCTGCTAGCATTTCATTAATTATTTTAGGTGTTGGTTTAGTTGTAATTATTGGTGGTGTAGCTATTATTATCTATCGTGATAAAAAGTTAAAAACTAGTAAAAAATAATTAATTTGATTTAAAGCTTAGCTTCGGCTAAGTTTTTTTTGATATTTATTTTTGAAAAATAGTTTAGAAATATTTTAAAATATGATACACTAATTAATGGAAAAGAAGGTGAGAGAATGTCAACTTATAATTTATTACCTGCAGATACATATATTGTAAAAAATGCAACTATTTTAAATAATGAATCTCGCCTTGTTTTAATAAAACTTTATCAGCCAATAGTTGGAACTGTTGCAATTAATTTATATTTTACTTTATGGAGTAATTTGGATACTAGTCATATTATTTCAACAGAATATACGCACCATAATTTAATGGCTAGTATGAGAGTAAAATTAGAAGATATTTTAGAAGCTAGAGAAAAGTTAGAGGCTATTGGTCTTTTGAAAACTTATTTAAAGAAGGACAGTATAAATAATTATATTTATGAGTTATATTCACCGTTAGAACCTAATGAATTTATCGATAATCCGATTTTAGCAACTACTTTATCTAGTAATGTTGGAAAGATAGAATATGAAAAAATTTTAAAGTTTTTCAAAGTACCATCTATTGATTTAAAAGGCTATGAAGATATCAGTGTAACTTTTGGTGAAACTTTTGAAGTGGCAGATGCTTTAGATTATACCAATACTAATGATATTAGGAAGATTAAACAAGTAGATTTAGTGGTTGATGAAAGGATAGATTTGAATAGTTTACTTGAGATGATACCTAGTGAAATATTGAATCATCGTTCAATTACTAAAGAAATTAAATCTTTGATTTATAAACTTGCCTATATTTATAATTTAGATGAAGGTGAATTATCTGAATTGATTCGTAATTCAGTTAATGAGAAAAAAATTATCGATAAGAATTTATTACGCAATAATTGTCATAATTATTATACTTTTGAACATCAAAATACGGCACCTTCTTTGGTTTATAAAAATCAACCTGATTATTTGCGCAAAAAGGTTAGTGATAATTCTAAAAAAGCAAAGCTTATTTATACTTTTGAAACAACTTCACCTTATGATTTTTTAACTGGTAAAAATAAAGGGGTTAGGCCGAATAAAAGTGATCTTACTTTGATTGAGAACTTAATGGTAGATTATGATTTATCACCTGGTGTTGTCAATGTATTAATTGATTATGTGCTTAAAATCAATGATAATAAGCTTACTAAAAATTTTGTGATTACAATTGCTAGTCAATGGAAGAGAAGTAATATAAAAACGGTTGAAGAAGCAATGAATTTATGTAGAAAAGAAAATCAAGCGAAGAAAAAGGGAAAAAGGATTATTAAAAAAGAAGAAAAACCTGATTGGTTTGACAAAAATATAGAAGAAGATGCGGCAAGTAGTGATGATATAGCGGCTTTAGAGGCTAGCTTAAAGGGCTTATAGGAGTGATTGATATGCAAAAAGTATCCGACAAATTTAAATCTAATAATTTAGATAATTTATTAGAAGAAGCTTATGATGAAGCTTTAAAAGATGAAAATTTTAAAGAGTTTGTCTGTAAGTTAAAAATTAAAAGAGAAATACTAAAAAAATATACATCACTTTTAGAAGAAAGTTCTCATGAGTATCATAATTGTAAAAATTGTCCGGGTTTAGCTGCTTGTCAAAATAAAATAACAGGCTATGCAAAGTTACCTAAGTTATATGGAGATGGTTTAGAATTTTTATATAAACCATGTAAGTATAAGAAAAAACTTGATAAAGAAGAAAAGTTACATAGTAATACAATGCTTTTTAATGTACCTAAGGAAATTAAAGAAGCATCATTTAAAAACATTTATAAAACTGATAAAAAAAGATATAATACAATTTTGTGGCTTACAGAATTTATCAAAAAATATAAACAAGATGTTCATCAAAAAGGTTTATATTTATGTGGTAATTTTGGAAGTGGTAAAACTTATTTGATAGCGGCAACTTTTAATGAACTTGCTAAAGACGGAGTTAAAAGTGCAATTGTTTTTTGGCCGGAATTTTTAAATAGTTTAAAAGCCTCATTTAATTCTGATGTTAAAAGTGAGTTTAAAAATAAGTATAATTATGTTAAAAAAGTACCTTTACTTTTGATTGATGATTTAGGTGCAGAAAGTGTGACACCTTGGGCGAGAGATGAAATTTTATGTCCATTACTTCAATATAGAATGGATGAAAAATTACCAACTTTTTTGACATCTAATTTAAATTTGGAAACATTAAAAAATCATTTAGCAATTACGTCTAAGGGTGATGAGATTATTAAAGCTGGTAGAATTATTTCGCGAATTAATCAACTTACAGAATATCAGGAATTAATAAGTAAAAATTTAAGAAAATAAGGTGATTATAGTTAGATGTAGTAAATGTTAATATTAAATATTTTAAAAGTAAAAAATTATTTATTTGATGTGACAAATACAAAAGAATTTATTTCAGTTAGCTGTGATGTTACTACTCATAGCTTAAAATAATATTAAAAAATATCTATAATAAAAAGGATTCTAGGAAAAAATGCCGTATATATATTATAGAGGATATTAATTATTCTATAATATGAAAGGAAGATGATTATGCAGAAAAAATTTTATACGGCAAAAATCGATGCAATGTTTAAAGCAATCTTTTGTAACCCTAAGAATACTAGTTTACTTAAAGGATTAATAGAAAAGTGTTTAGGTGAAAAAATAGAAGTAATAGAAATAAAATCTCCAGAAGTAGTTAAGAAAAATATTTATGAAAAAGGTAAAGTTTTAGATGTTTTGGTGCATGCAGGTGGTAGATATATTAATATAAAAATTAATAGTAGTTATTATAACGGTGTGCATAGAAAAAACAGCGCTTATATTTTTAATAAATATGCAGAAGCTTTA
>CALVRK010000068.1 GCA_944358565.1 uncultured Bacilli bacterium | reverse complement strand
AGCACATACAAATGTTCTTGTAAATAACTTCTTGCAAACTTTTACCTTTTACAAAGCAAATTCCTAGTAAATAAAAAAATAAAAACATCTAGTAAAACTAGACGCCTTAATCTTTTGGTTCAAAAATAAGTGATAGAAAGAAAGCAAATATAATTGCCGCACTAATGCCAGCTGCCGTTAAATCTAAAGTTCCACTAAATAAACCTAAAACTCCTTCAGTATTATATCCATGAATAGCTCCATGAGTTAAATTATGACCAAAACTAGTAATTGGCACAAGTGCACCACCACCAGCCCATAAAATAATCTGATCATATATATTAAACACATCTAAAAATGCACCTATTATAACAAATATAACTGTAATATGACCAGGGGTTAACTTAGTTTTATCAAGTATTATTTGTGCAATCCCGCAAACAAAACCAGCAAATAAAAATGCATTTAAATAAATCATGATATTACCTCCAAACTAACCGCGTGACATGTAGAAGGTATTGAAAGTTTATGATTCACCATCGTTGGGCTCATTAAAGCACCTGTTGCCGCCAATAATACTTTTTTATATTTCCCCTTCCTCATCTTATCAAATATATAACCATAAGTAACTAAAGGTGCGCACGCGGGGCCGCTCGCTCCCGCATAAACTGGTTGATTTTCTATGTCATAAAGCATTACCCCTGTATCATTGTAATTTTTTAATTTAATATTATATTCACTAAGCATATACTCTCTAAAAATTTTCATGCCATACACACCCAAATCACCAGTAAGTACTAAATCATAATAACTAATATCTCGTCCAGTATCTTGAAGATGTTTATAAATCGTATCAGCCGCTGCTTTGGCCATCACTGCTCCCATATTAAATACATCCTTAACTCCAGATGAAACAACCTCTCCAATCGTGCCGCTTTCTATTTTAATATTACCCGCATCTTTAGAAAGTAAAGCTGCTACCCCGCCAGTAGAAGTAAAAGTCGTTGTCTTAGGTTTTGGGCCACCATATTCAACTGGATAACGATATTGCTTCTCAGCCGCCGCATTATGTGATGATGTAAAAGCAATAACCTTATTTAAAAATCCCCCATCAATTAAAGCGCCACCTAATATAAGTCCCAAAGTAGCTGTTGAACACGCCGAATAAATGCCAATAAAACTTTTGTTAACCTTCATCATTGCATAATTAGACGCCACTATTTGATTTAATAAATCACCACCTATAAAAGCATCCACACTAGTTATATCCATTTTACTTTTTTTTAATAAAGTATTAATTGCCTCATTAATTAAATGTATTTCGGCTTCTTCAAAATTTTTCTCACCAAAATATAAATCCTTATGACATAAATCAAAATATTTTCCAAGTGGTCCATTACTTTCATAAGGACCAGTTATTGTCGCTGTCTCATTTATATAAACATTATTAAACTTAAATGTCATATTAGTCCCACCACCATTCTGATTAAACTAAAGACAAAACTACTGACAACGCCAAATATAATAACCGCCCCAGAAAGTTTAAGCATATTCATGCCAATACCCGTAACTAAACCTTCTTTTCTAAATTCTAAAGCTGCGCTCATCGTCGCATGCGCAAAACCAGTAATCGGAATAATAAGTCCGCATTTACAAAAATTAACCCACTTATCAAAAAAACCTAAAGACGTAAACAAACAACTTAAAAATATAAGTGTCACTAACATACAAACTGTAGCTTCCTTAGTAGGTATTTCTAATAAGGAAGCATACATATCGATCAAAAACTGACCAAGCACTCCCATTAAACCGCCTGTAATAAAGGCTATAGCTGCATTACCAATTACACTTTCTTTTGGACTATTTTTTTTGACAATCTCTTGATAACTTTGTTTCATATAATTTCCTCCTAAAATTATTATGAACCAAATTATTTTTTCTATACAAAAAAACCACTAACACGCATTAGTGCAAGTGGTATTCGCATACTCATAACTATATTTATTTTTAGTAAAGGTAATGATAACTGACCCATTAAAGTTTTTAAATTTCTCATCTGCTTCACTGCTGCCTTCACGATATTTAGGGTTTTCTATATCATCAGAAGTAAGTAAACCTTCTTTTTGTAAAGTGCCAACACTAACGCAGCAACTACTTCCTTCAGTTTGACTTGGTAACTTTAATGAATTTTTAGACATATATGTCATCGCCGTATCTTCAATCGTATCAACTTGCTCATCATAAGCTCTTTGTCTAGAATCATTCAAAGCTGTATTAATAGTTGGAATTGCAATCATCGCAATTAAACCTAAAATAACAATAACTCCTAAAAGTTCAACTAAAGTAAAACCCTTTTTCATACCTATCACCTATTATTAATTATAAATAAGAGAATTATAATTGTCAATTAAAGGTCTTACGAAGTTTAACCAAAACCTTCTTTTCTCTTCTAGAAACGTCAACTTGACTCAAACCTAAGTTATCAGCAATCTCACTTTGAGTCATATCTTTAAAATACCTTTCATACATAATCGTTCTCTCAGGTTCACCTAAATTATCAATTTCCTGTTTTAAACAAATTAATGTATTATAATCAGTTTCATGCTCCGCAATTAAATCATAAAGTGATAATTCGTCTAAATAAGGCTCATCTAAACTAACACCACCACCTTTGTAATTCATAAGCATATTTAAATTTTCTATTGGTATATTTAAATATTCACTAAGCTCTTCATTAACAGGTTCTCTCATAAACTCTTGCGTCAAATATAATTTAGCCTTATCTATTTTATTTCTAGCTCTCATCATATCTTTACTTAATTTAATTGCATGATTTTCTCTCACATATTCTGATATTTTCCCTAAAATATAAGGATAGGCAAATGTTGTAAACTTGACTCCTCTAGATGAATCAAATCTTTTATAAGCATCCATCATTCCCATACAGCCTACCTGAAATAAATCATCCATATCTTGATTATTACCAAAACGACTCGCAATACTATAAATCAAATTACTGTTTTTTAAAATTACCTCTTTTAAAGAATCCATCTTCACCTCCTAAACATTAATAAGATTAACTGCCGCAAGTTCATCTGGCACAACATTAAAAGAGTTTAAATCATAGTCAAACTTATTTTTACTTAAACAAATCATCGTCTTTCCTCCATTATGATTACATACGTTATAGCATTTAATTAAAGTTTTAAAACCACTATCATCAAGTTTATTTAAATTTTCTAAATTAAACACTACATTTTTTATTCCAACTTCTACTAATAAATTCCAAACCTCATTATTTAATTTTTTTCTTGTTTTCCCAGTTAACTCTCCAAACAATCTAACAAATAAAATACCATACTTTGAGTCCATATCTATCTCTAACATATCATCACCATTCATACTTTAACACTTCCATAAAATAAATAATATACTTTCGGCAAAGGTAGACATAAAAAGAAAAAATACGCCTAATTTAAACGTATTTAATCTTCTTTCTTCTCTAACTTAACTAATACTTCACGAGGTTTTGAACCATTAGCTGGTCCAACTATTCCTCGCTCTTCAAGTAAATCAATACATCTTGCGGCCCTATTATAACCAAGTCTAAATCTTCTTTGTAGTAAAGATGCACTAGCCTTACCTTGAGTTATAACAAATTCTCTAATTTCATTATATAAAGGTTCCTCATAATCGTCATCTTCCACCATCGTAGTAGCCCCTCTATCTTCATCAGAAACCGTAAGTGATGTATCATACATCGCTTTTTGCTGAGATATAGTATAATCAACAACCGCTTTAATCTCATCATCACTGACAAAAGTTCCTTGAACACGCGTTGGAATACTTTCGCCTTGTGGTAAAAATAACATATCACCTTTACCAAGTAACTTCTCAGCCCCACTCATATCGAGAATTGTTCTAGAATCGATGCTTGATGATACCGCAAAAGAAATACGCGAAGGAATATTAGCTTTAACAACACCAGTAATAACATCCGTACTAGGTCTTTGAGTTGCAACTATCAAATGAATACCTGCCGCACGCGCCATTTGAGTAATTCGCATAATTGAATCTTCAACTTCTTTAGCTGCCACTAACATCAAATCTGCAAGCTCATCAATTATAACTACTATATATGAAAGCCTATTAATCTTCTCATCCTCTGGCAAACTTTCATTCTTTTTATCGACATAAGCATTATAACCAGCTATATTTTTTGTCTTACTTCCTTCAAACAAGTCATATCTGTCTTCCATAATTTTAACTATTTTTTGAAGTACTATATTAGCTTTCTTAGGATCAGTAACAACAGGAGTAAGTAAATGTGGTACTCCATTATACATAGATAACTCAACCTTCTTAGGATCTACTAATACTAATTTTACCTCATCAGGTTTTGTTCTCATCAAAATAGAAGTAATCATACTATTGATACATACTGATTTACCACTACCAGTAGATCCTGCAACAAGTAAATGTGGTGTCTTATCAATCTCACACCATACTGGATTTCCCATAATACTTTTACCTAAAGCTACTAATAGCTTAGAACTATCTTTACTTTTAGGTACAGCTTCTAAAATCTCTCTAATAGAAACTGACATAATTGATTTATTAGGTAGTTCAATACCAACTGTTTTTTTACCAGGAATTGGTGCTTGTATACGAACATCTTTTGCCCCAAGTTCCAAAGCAATTTCTTTATTTAAAGCGGTTATCTTAGAAAGTCTTGTTCCTGATTTAATTTCAAGTTCATACTGCGTAACTGAAGGTCCAATATTAGCTGCTACAACTTTACCTTCAACCCCAAAATCTTTAATAACTTTTTCAAGTTCTGTCACGTTAGTCTTAATTGAATCTTGATTCGCTTTAACAGCTTCTTTTTTAATTTTAGGTTTTATTAATAATCCCATTGGTGGTTTATTATAACCTTTACTATCTATATGAATTTCTTCTTTATGCTCACTCACTTCTTCTTTAACCGGTTCCTTCGGAAGTTCATCTATCGAAGAAATAACTACTTTCTTATCTTCATTTTCATATTCTTCTTCAGCTTCTTTAGCTGCTTTTTCAGCCTTCTTATTAATCTTAGCTTCTTTAGCTTTATGTAATTTATCTCTAATATAACCTATTGCATCGTAAATAGATATACCAGTAAACATAATAAGACCACATATAATTAAAGCCAAACATACAACTCTTGTACCATCTAAAGTAAGAAGCTTTACACCGATAACTGAAAAAATAGCCCCTAACATTCCGCCACCTTGAATATCAGCCGTATGATTAACAAAAGCCATCAAATTATCAATAGTTGCAATAATAATCTCCCAAGCCGAAACATTTGCACCTAACTGCTTGATATATTCTGTATGTGATAAAATTAAAATTCCTAACACTAAAACATAAAGTCCAACTAACCTTGATGTTAAAAAATCAGGTTTTTCTCTTTTTACCATCATATATATTCCTGCCGCACCTGTAGCTACTAACGGTAAAATATACCATCCACCAGCAATAAATCCAGCAAAACCTTTAATAACATCGGCCGTAACCCCAAAAGGACAGCACCCAATTATCATAATTAAGATGAGTACTATTCCCTTAAGTTCTATACTATAAGAAGGTTGTTCCTTCTTTTGCTTTCTACTTTTTTTCTTCGCCATGATATCCTCTCCATTATTACATAACAATTATATCATTTTTCCCTTAAAAACAAAAGTAACCAAATAAATTTGACGATTTTTTACAAAAAACCAGTGTGTTTTTAATTACACACTAGCTTATATTCGTACACTATGATTCAAATCTCCACTTATTAATATTACCCCTTAATATTTTAAATATTCTATAATCACCCCGCTCTTCACCTGCTTCGCACATGAAGAGCGGTATTTTAGGACTCAGTTTGCCTAGCAAACTGGTCCTTTTATAAAGGCTTCGCCTTTACTA
>CALVRK010000067.1 GCA_944358565.1 uncultured Bacilli bacterium | reverse complement strand
GTATGATATAATCAGAGTAGGTGGTTTATAATGCTTAAAAAAACTTTTAAAAATTATATTTTAGAAATTGTCAAAGATAAATATCAAAAAATTGATAAAAACTTTCTATCAAAGACGAGGGAAAAGATAAACAACTTTGACCGTTTTTTAGATGTTTATTCTGAGGATGAGGCTTATAAGGATAAGTTAAATAATTTTTATTTAGAACTTAGTAAAATGGTCTTAGACGAAGAGGCGATATCATTAAACAAGATAAATTTTATAGATATATTTATAGATATATTATGTATAAACAAAGGAGCCGATAAGCAAGAGTTTAGTTTTGACTGGGCTTTAGAAATTTTAAATAAGTTAAATTTAATTAAGGATAATATATATAAGAATATTAACATTAATAATTTAGATGGTATACAAGATGAGAAGGTTAAAATTATAGTTAAGGGGTTATATACACTTGCAAATCCTGAAGATACAGATAATATAAATATTTACTGGGATAATATTAGTAATATTTTCATAACTTATCTTGAACTTGGCGAAATGTTAAAAGATGACATTTCAGAAAAATATATTTTAAAGAAATTAAATATAGATGAATATATAAGAAAAATAAGACAAAATTACGAGAGTAAAATCAATTTCAAATATATTCCGGCGAGCGTTTTAAAAATAACTAATTATGATTATTTGGATAGCGATGAAACAAACGAGGAAGAGATAATTGGTTTTAAAGCGGTAAATGAGCAATATACGAAGATAAAACTTATCGGGTATGCCGGTGTGGGTAAGACGACAACACTCGAATATGTAGAGTACGAAGATGCTTTAAAATACGATGAGACAGGAAAAATTCCCGTACTTATTAATCTTATTACAGTAGATACGTGGCAAAGTATAGAAGAATTAATTTGCCGAAAATTACAGGTCGATAAAGACAACGAGGAAATAGTAAATTATTTGCTTAAATGTGAAAAAATCAATATATATTTAGATGGAATCAACGAGATAAATATTTCCTCTTCAAAAAATAAGCAAGAATTTTTGATTACTATAGAAGAATTTTTCAATAAAAAAGAAAATCAAAATATTAAAATGATTATAACCGATAGAGACAATGACGAGCTTTCTGTCTTAAACGATTTGGATACATTTCTTATTCAAGGAATGAACGAAGATGATATCGAAATGTTTATAGAAGGAAATTCAAATCCCGAAAAGACAGAAGAGGTAAAAAGAGTTATTAAAAATCATCCTGAGATGTTTGATGTGTTTACTCATCCTTTTATGCTGAAAAATATTATTACGATAATTGAATGCGGAGAGAAGATTCCCGATGATTCTTCTGAGATAATTTCTATTTACTTAAACAGTATAATAAAAAGAGAAATTTACGAAAAGAAAGATGATTATGCGAAATATATAGATGGTATATTAAAATATCTTTTAACTAAAATAACTCAATCTGACGAGGTAAATGTAAATCCGCCAATTAGTCATTTTAAGCTAATTCCAATTTTCTATGAATATTCAGATAAAGAAGGCATTCAAGATTTTAATGCGGATCGAATGCTTAATTTACTTATAAAATTAGGAATTTTAAGGGAAGTAGAGTTTGAAAAATATACTTTTGCCGATGAACAATATTTCGAAAAATACTATAACGATATAATTAATGAAATATAAGAGGAATGATATATGACAGAAGAGGTAACATATAGTGAGGTTTTAAAAAAATATTTAAGGTTTTTAACACCGGATAATATTTTAAAAAGAACAACTTTAATCGAGAGAAGTAAAAACTTGCTTCTTTTAGATGAGTGGATTTCTTACTGGACAAAAAAAGATTTGGCAACAGCTGCCAAAATTATAAATTCCCTTAAAATTAATATAGATAAAAAGGAAGAATATAAACAGGGATTATATGACTTTTTAAAAAACAACGTAGAAATAGATATTACAAGTTTTTCTAAAAATATTTTAGTATATATATACCTTGAGGACTTCGATAAACTAAATAAATTTTTATCTTATATATGTTTTTGTAATGAGGCCAAGGATAAAAACGATGAGGAAAATCATTCTTATAAAAATTCTATTAGTTTAAAATATATAAAAAAGATATCTTCAAGTGATGAAATGGCTGAATATTTAGAAAATATTTTAACGAGATTTAATGATTATCTTGATTTTCTAACACCTTCCAAAATAGAAAAATTATCCGAATTAAAAGAGCTTGTGAGTTCAATAAGGGAAAGTGATAATTTTGAGGATTATAAGAAAAAAATTATCGATTTAATCGTTCAAATCAAGGAAATTAAAGGTGCCGAATATTTAGAAAAATTACAAGGACCACTTGAAATGGTTATAAATATATTATTAAAAGAAAGCAATTATAAGCAGATTTTTAAATTTCTTAAATGCGCATTTAATAATAAATTATATAGATATCACTGTTTTGATTTGCAAACAATTTCTATGTTAGATAAGGCTCCTTTAAAACTCCTACATGACGATATTCAGGAAATTATAAATATACTTATAGCTAATAACGATTATGCTTTTGCTTTTGCTTTTTTAAAAAGGTTAAAAATAAAAGATTTTTATATGTTTATGCCTAAAGATAAAAGCGAATTTGAATATTTTGAAATATTAAATAAAGGAAGAAAAAGACGTATATATAGCGATATTAGTGAAGTTATGAAAGAGCTTTTTATAAGGTCTAGAAAAGATGAGTCTTATATCGAGGCCCAAAAGGATTGGATAAACTATTTAGATCAAAACATGAAAAATAAAAACAATATAGCCCTAGCTAGAGTTTTCACTTTGTTTGATATGGCTAATTACGACATTAAATATATAGATGAATATTTTAATAAAGAACTCAATAAATGTGAAAAATATATACCAGAAATTATCGTATCACCTCAGATTACATCAAGAATTATTAACGTTTTTTATAAGATTATAACGTCTGGCGAGAACTTTAGTTATATGAAGGAGAAAATCAGGGCTTTAAATCATATTAATTTCTTTAGAAGTATAAGCGGCGATGAAGACAGGGAAGAATATTTTTCAAAAGGTTATATAGTAAACAATAAGACTTTTATAAGAAGTCAAATACGGAATGAGTTTCTTAAACTTTTAGAAGATATGACACCAGAGAATGCTGATGATTTAATCTATATATACATGAATACCACTTTGAAATTCGATTATTCGATAAACGATTTTATAAAGCTTATCGTATCTAAAGATATAACAAATTTAAAAGAATTATTTAATGATTATATAATTTACGGAATGCAATCATCATTTGTGAATAAGGGATTATATTATAATTATAAGCTTTGGGGGATTCTATCGAGTAGTTTTGCTATTTGTAAAAGTTATAATGGTAGCGGCTTAAGTTTGTATAAGATTACCGGTTATAACAAGGCTTATGAAACTATAGAGATTGAGTTAATGGAGAATTATGGCAATTATAATCAGTTTGTTTCAGATTATAAGGAGTATGTAGATGCTTATAATGATGGTAATACATTTAAGTTATCTTCACATAAATACAAATTTGACGAAAGTGATGTTTACAGTTTAATTCATTTTCAATATAGATTACTGAAGCATTTTGATAAAACGATGATTCAGTGTCTAAAAGCTGATGTAAGTAACGTTTTTTACTATACTAACGATTATGAACATAACTTATATGTTAGTAATATAATCGCAAGATTACCATCGAACAAAAAGAATTCATATAAGGATTTACTTTGCAATTTATATAAGACTTTGCTTGATGATGGAACTTTAAGTATCGATGAGGCAATATACTTTTTCTTAAATACAGCTTCGAGATATTTACTCCATTTAGATGTGTTTATCGATTTAGTCGTCAGTAATTTAGAGACCGATGAAGAAATTATCAATATCGAAAAATTATTTGATAATTACGAATTTATCTGTGAAGACATTAGAAATGAAAAAATTATGAGTCCAAGAAATTTTCTTGCTAAAAGATTTGTAACGGATAAATATAAAACCGATGATGATTCTTTATATTGTTATTCTTTTAAGATAAAGGAATACGATACTAAAACAAAGTTAATTGAAGTAGATAATATAAGAGTTCTTAAATCGGAATATAAAAATAGTCAGAGTTACAAAAAAATGATCGAACTGCTAACTAATTATTTGGATACTTTGGATAGTGAAGATTTAGATAAAATCAGGAAAATGAAGAGGCTTCCGGAGTTAAAAAAACCGATAATAAAGAGGTTACTATCTTCTTATATATCTGTGTGCTACGAAATAATTATAAAGCTCATTTCGATAAGTTTGGATGATGTTTACGAATTTATAGTCGCGCTTGGTGAAAATAATTACTGGATTTATAAAGATTATGGACAAAATAGTGATCTTGATATTTTGGAAAATAAAAAAACTATCAAAGAGAATTTTCTTAAGGATGTGAAGAGATACGATTTTGAAAAGGTAATATTTATTTATAACAATTCGTTTATTAAAGAAATTATTTCCTTAAATGTCTTACTTCAAAAGGTGCTTAGGTTTAATATATACCACATATGGAAAGCAAACAGTGAGGGATATATTAAATTAAAGAGATTTAATATAAAGATATACGCAGATGTTAATAGAAATTCATACAAAGGATTTAATGAGTGGTGTGTTTACAACATAGTTAACAACGAAAAACTTAATATTAGATTTTCAACAACTGACAATGAGAGACTCAATGATATTATAAGCGAGGCTAATTCAATCGTGGGCGATTTAACGCTGGTCAGATATAATTTAGAAACTGGTTATATGCTCTGTAATCTAGATGGTTTAAAGAAGAAAGAAGAGAAAGTGAAAGAATATCTTTTGAGTTATTTTGAAGAGATAGCGAGAATAATCAACGAGAGACAAACGGTTGAACAGATTTACGATTATTTAAAGGATTATGAGACAATCAATAAAAATATTTTCTATCTAAAGACAAACGATAGTAAGTATTTTAATGGGTCTTTTAATGCAAATGACTGTTATAGTGTTATTGAAGAGCTTAAATGTGAGGAAAAAGTTAAAGATTTAATTTGTAAAATTAAGAACTACATTAAAGACTCTCTTAATAGTCAGGTTATAAATAAAAATAATATTAATAAGGTATTCTTTATTTATACGCGTAGTTTACTTAGATATTTAATTCCACTAGATGAGTTTGCGATTATGTTTAAGGATATAATAAATAACAACTTAAATGTTTTAGATATATATTTTAAATTCAAGGTTCTGGAAATTATTAATAAATCGGTATGTAAAATTATAATTTTGAACCAGAAGAAGATTTATACGGTAAATTTGTCTGGAGCGATTAATATTTTAAAGGATAATAGGTATCTTGGAATAATAAGTTTTATCGATAAGAATAATATACTTTATTTCTCACATATTACGACACTTAATTCAACCGAGATAAAACTGGTTAATGATTTGTTAAAGCCGGCTCAAAATAGAGATGAGTTTTTAGATTTGATAGGTAGACAAGTGAATAGTTTTAAGAAGATAACTTTAAAAGTAATTAATAGGTATTGCAAGATGGATTCGCCACTAAAATTTTTAAAATCATACAATGAAAAAGAAAAGGACGATCTTAATTATTTGAAGGATTTATGTTTTAGGCACGATTTTAATAAAAGTAAATATCCTATTAAAGTGATTAAAAATATTTTTAACAATGCTACAAATTTGAGTAAGATTAAATATATTTATTTAAATTCTGTGATGAGATATTTCTTCCCGATTCAAAGTTTTGTAGGCTTGCTTGTAGAGAAATTTATGCCGGAAGAAAAGGGAGATATTATCGATATTAAGGACTTATTAAAGGGGACTGATATAACGGTCGATGAGATAAATAATGGAAAGGTTATAAGTGCATTATTTGGCGATAACTCAAATATAGTTGTAAATGGGC
>CALVRK010000066.1 GCA_944358565.1 uncultured Bacilli bacterium | reverse complement strand
AACCACATATTTTTTTCATTCATATAAAACACCTTTGCTTTCAAATTCAATTTAATTATATCAAATTCACAAAAAAATAATAGAATTCCTTATATTTTTTATTATAAGTTCTATTATTTTTAATTTAAAGTTCATATATTTGACATAATATTTACCTATTTTATATAAAATTCATTACAATACAAATAACAAAGAAAGCAACTCCTAAAACAGCTGTTAATCTTGTAATAAAAAGTTCACCGCCTCTTTCTTTACGATTTGCAAATAACTCATCATTACCACCCATAATATTGCTATCAGGGCTTACTGCTTTACCACTTTGCAAAAGTACAATTGCAATTAATAAAATAGATACAATAATTAAAAGTATTTCCATAGTATCCCTCCGACTTCTAATAATTTACCATAAAACCATAAGAAAATCAACCTTATCATCAATTTATATGGTTGATTTTTTTAATTTTTCTTAATATGAATTAATCCCTTGTTAATCTCTTCCAAAGCTCTTCCAATATTCTTAGAAGATTTATATTCATTTTCTTTCATTTGATAATAACCTGTTTCATCCATTTCTTTAGCTCTTCTAGAAGCAATATTAACAAGTAAATATTTTGATTCAATTTTTTGAAGTAATGCATCGATTGATGGATATATCATAACCATACCTCCCATAAATCAAATATATACCAATTTTTCATAAATTACAACTAAAGTGCGTCAATTTGACATTATTTAACACTCTCTCTAAGTCCATTTAATACCGCCACCATTGCATAAGTATCTTGCTGGCAGTACTCCACTAACTTTTGATATTTATGTTTATAATCTAAAGGTAAAAGTTTTGAAAAAGATGCATAAGTGACCATTGCCTCTACCCCATTACCAACTTCCATTCCCTTATAAGTTAAATCAGAAAATAATGGTAAAATTTTTTTAATAGAAAACGAACCATCCATATCAGAATGATAATAATTAAACATCTTAGCTTCTTCTTTAGAATAACCAAGATTTTCATATAAAGAAGTTTTTGTTTTCACAATATTCATTAAATCAAATACATTATCTCTGATTTTAAGTAATTTATCTTTATATTCGGGAAAAATATAAGCAAGTTCCTTTAATCTTGTTTTTTCAAAAGAATCATTATATACTAAAACCATTTTATCACTAGGAATCAGTTCACACATATATTTAACTAAATCTAATCTATGATCGTTATGATCAGGAGCTAAATAACCATAATGATCTTTATTTTTATCACACACTCCAGGTTCCTTTTCAATATGTAAAGAAAACTGAAAAACTGACTGACTATAAGGCCTTTCACCTTTATATCTAGGGAGTGGACAAGGAAATGTTTCAAAATCTAAATGATAAAGTGGATATGTAATTTGTTTAATTCCATCTTTAATTTTTTTCTCATTGATATAAGGCTTACCACTAATTACACATTCTTTTTGAATTTTATTTTTTTCTCTATTAAGCATATCATCAGGAATATCTAACATACTAACCTTACCATCATTGATCAAATCAAATATATCATATTTAATATTACCTTTCTTAAACCCAAAATTATTATTCATATAAGAAAGTATTGAATGTTTTTTAGGAAGCACATCAAAACAAATCGGACAAAATTTACACTTAACTGTTTTTTTATACTCACAGTATTCCCCAAGTGGCACTTTAGAGCCATCCAAATCATCAATATAACCTTTAATTTTTTTACTATCTAAATATACCTTATCCATTAAATCTCTAGTAATACTAGTAACATCAATATATGAAATAATGTCTTCACCATCTACCGTATCATAAATAGGCTCACCTTTTTCATACTTTCCATCAAACACATAATTACTATTTAAAACCGCCAAATAATACTTCACATTCTTTTTTGTATGGTGTTTTTTCATATCATTTTCTATAATAAACCTTTGAACCGCAATATCATAAATATAATGTCCTGGCCCTGTATACTTATTAAATAACTTAGCCCGTTCTCTTTCATAGACCTTTAAAAGCATATAATCTTCTATATTCAAATTCAAATCCTCAAGTAAATAATATATCCCGTCCACCCCTTTTTTAAAAATAGAATGTTCTTTACTTCCTAATTCTAAATATTTTTTCATCGTTGTCGCTTTAACTTCAATAATATTAATATTATCTTCATTCTCGTTATAAATATCCACATAACATAAATATCTAATATTATCTATAACCGCATCAAAACTCTCTTGATTATAAGTACTTTTAGAAAACTTAAAATTACCTTTAAAATATTTAGATGCTATATCACCAGCCAAAATTTCCACTTTATTATAATATGGAAGCATAGTATTTAAATGATCATTTTTAACATCAATTAAATCATTACCATCATCAAACATATTACCGAGTAACTCAGTAATGTGTTCTAACTCTTCTTCTTTTTTATATTCTCCAATCGAAATCATACTATTTAATTTTTCTTTTTTCAAATCATCCAAAGCCACATATCTTGGACATCTTACATAATTTATAAACTTTGTTTTAGTTATCGCCATATTATCACCAATTTAATTATACAACAAAATAGTCTAAATAATCTTGTTTATTTTATTCAAAAGTGCATTTACATTCATTATTGTTTGATATTACAGTTTGCGACTTCTAATTATCATATTTATTTTTCAAAACCAAATTTTTACCACAAAAAAAGCACCTCAAATTTGAAGTGCTTTTAAAACTTTTCAAATTATTAAGCTAATTTCTTTTTTGCAATAACAACGATAACTGCACTAACAGCTAATGCTGCAACAGTAATCATAATTCCATCTGAAGTTTTTGGGTTTTCTACTTCATCTTTAACATCGTTATTTTCATCTTTTGGCTCTTCTGGAGTAGTTGGTTCTTTAGCTGGTTCTTCAGCTTGTAATTTTTCTCCATCAACATCTACAGTAGTTCCTGTAGCAAGTTCATTAGATGTAGCAAGAACTTTGTCTCCCTCCATTAAAACGATAGTATTATCTTTTAAAGAAATCTTTTGAGTAGAATTTTCAGTGTTTTCCACTGAAATAGTTTTATCAGCTGTAATTTGATCAATATCAACATAAAGAACATCTTTTTGATTTCCTTTAATTACTCCATCCATAATTAATGCTGGTGTTCCAGTTACATTTAAACCTGCAGCAAACTCAATTCCATATAAGTTATCAGTCATAGTTAAATCCTTAATTGTAACAGTTCCTCCATTAATATTTACAGCACCAAATTTGTCAGTGTGATTTGAAATAGTAACACCATCTAATACTACATTACCACCATTATATGCTTGAACTCCATATTTTGGAGAATTAGTAAGTGAAATGTTTTGTAATGTTAAAGTTCCAGCAGTTGAAGTAATAATAGTTTGATTGCCACTAGTTCCTGTATAAACAGCATTCAACGTATTTCCGTTACCGTTAAGTGTAACATCTTTATCTGTTGAAAGTGGTCCCGTAACATCAATTGATTGACCTAATACAATTTCACCACCATTCTTCAAAGCAGCTACTAATTCATCATAAGTATTAACTGTTGTTTCTGCATTTACACCCATAAAAGGTACTACCATAAATGCACATACAAATAAACCCAAAAATATTTTTAGTTTTTTCATTTTCCTCTCTCCTTCTAAGCAATTTCCCTTGCTACTTAAATTATAACAAAATAAAATATAATAAACAACAAAAATCACACAAATATGAAGAATTTGGAAAGAAAATGTAAACCTTTCAATTTTATGTTATAATTATTAAAGTTAGGAGTGTCAACATGCATAAAAATGGTCGAATTACTAGAACTGAATATCAAAAAAGAAAACGACAAAAAAGAATCACTTGGACAACTGTTCTTATTATAAGTCTTATAATTTCTGTTCTTTGTATAATTAAAATTTTCTTTTGGAATAATGAAAATAAAAAAATTGATAAGCTTACCGAAAACATCGATACAGAAAAAATTGTTGATGAATCACAAAGTGACACCGCTGAAAACATCAATCCCCCAGAGGACAAATCAGACGACTACTGGGATTATATTAAAATGGATATGATGAGTGTCAATTTCGACGACTTAAAACAAAAAAACAGCGACACAGTAGGCTTCATAAAAGTAAACGGTACTAATGTTAATTATCCAATTGTCCAAACAAATAATAATTCATTTTATTTAAAACATGCCTTCGATAAATCAAAAAATTCCGCTGGTTGGGTATTTGCTGATTATAGAAACAACATGATAAACTTTGATAAAAATACCGTTATTTATGGTCATAGCAGGTCTAATCAAACCGTCTTTGGTAGTCTTAAAAAAGTATTAAATAAATCTTGGTATGAAAATAAAGACAACCACGTAATAAAACTATCCACACCAAGCGAAAATACTTTGTGGCAAATAGTCAGTATTTATACAATAAAACCAGAAAGTTATTATATCACCACCAAATTTTCAGACAAACAATATCAAGAATTTATTAAAACAGTCAAAGAACGCAGTCAAATTAATTTTAGTGGCTCATTAAACGAAAGTGATAAAATCTTAACATTATCTACATGTGAAGATGTAGCAGGAACTACTAGATTAGTTATACATGCTAAACTCATCAAATCAGACAAAAGATAAACCCTTTAAAAATTTTTTAAAGGGTTTTATGCTTGCTTATAATTAATTACTACTGACAAATCTTTACTTACAGACTCTTCACTATTAGTAACTTTATTATTATACATAACTTTCACTGTCATATGTGTCGATTCACCTACATCTAACTTATCACCAGCATTTATTCCATCAACAGAATATACAATCTGATCGTCTGGCCCATTCATTGGCACCACAGAAATGCTTTCGACTTCAGCATTAATTTTTCCACTATTTTTTATTGTCAAATCATATACAATACTATCACCAGGACCTGTTAATGAAACATAAAAATTAGCTTTAGTACTAGTAAAATCATGATTACTAATTTCCTTAGCTTCACCAGTCATATCAGCTATTTCCATATCGACAAAACCAATATTCCATTCTCCATTATTTGCTTGTCTCACATTAAATGCGAGTGGTTGAGCAAAAGTTGCATACCACATAATTAAAAATGCTCCAATAGCCACTAGTGTAATCACTATTTTATTAGAAGTCTGTTTTGACATTTTAATATGGCGATCTTTCGCATCAGTTATCTCATCTGCATGTGGTTCCCATAATTCTAAAATTTCAACTTCTTCCTCTTTTTTAGTTTCGTTTTTAACAGTATCATCAATATTGAAATTATTTTTATCATCCATAAATATCATTCCTTACTGTATACTCTAGATTTAGTATATCATAAACCTTTAGTTTAAGCAACAACATAGATTTCATATTTCTTTTAATAATACATAAACTTTACTAAAAGGAGGAACTATGAAATACTTAAAAAAATTATTCAAATGTTTATTATATACTTTCTTATTTTTTGCATTTTTCTCATTATTATTAACTGCATTTAACTATTTTAATATTATTAATTATCAAACAGTAACTATCGGAAAAATAATTATTCCAATTCTTTCATTAGGTTTTAGCGGATTACTTATGGGTAAAAAAGCTACTAAAAATGGTTGGTTAGAAGGGTTAAAAATTAGTCTGATTATCACTATACCTTTAATAATTTTTGCTACTATAATTGGTGAATTTTCCCCTAAAAAACTCACATTCTTTTTAATTTTAATAATAACCGGCATCTTTGGCAGTATCCTCGGAATAAATAAAACATAAATTTTGACTTACCGTAAGGTAAGTCTTCATCAGCTTGGCCTAAACACTTTTAACTATGCACAAATAATTATATTTATAAACCTTAAGTAAATATTTAACATAAGACATTTTTATAGAACAAAATGCCAAAATAAATTTTGACATTAGCTTACCTCACGGTAAGCTTTTTCTACTTCACAGAAACCTAAG
>CALVRK010000065.1 GCA_944358565.1 uncultured Bacilli bacterium | reverse complement strand
TGCTAACTTTAAGAATTTATTCAAATCTTGTTTTTCAGCATGAGAAGTTTTAAAATCTTTATTTTTAGTTAGTTTTTTAATTTCACCATCGAAGTTTTTAACATCATTGTAAACATTATCACTTAACTTTGTACTACCATTTTTATAATAATATTTAAACTTATACATATAAACCGCTTCCTTAATTTAATTATAAATTTATTTGTATATAAAGTAAACCATTATATAAAAAAGCTAATCAAATTAGCTCTTTTCAACATCCACAATATCAGTTAAAGGTATTAGCTCATTATCAATTGTAATTAAATGAGTCGCATTTTTTCCAACAATCCTTTTAGTTATAATGCCGTCTTTTAAAGTAAGTTTCACATCAGCTTTATATATGTAACTAGATGAATTAAATATTTCATTTAGTTTCTGATTGACATTTTTCCCTTTTAATTTTGAAGGGGCCTCAACGGTTCTTTCTTCTTTGTTATCAAAAGAGCAATATACATCTTCGTTATTTCCAGCCTTTCCTTCGATCTTATTCGCAAATACCTTTGGTAATTTTTTTTCCACAATATCACCTCTAAATAATCATATGAATTAAAATTTATAATTTGCTAAAAAAGATATTTATTTTTTTAGTTACCCAAATACCAAATGTAAATAAGCAAACACCTATAATAATATCTATTAATGAAAAGGTTTGACTAAACGTATCCTCTAACATAATTACTAAAGAAGCGCTCATAAAACCCAAAACAGACGTATAAGCTATTACTTTTTTATTAGTAAATAACCAAGTGATTAATTTAGAAATTAAAATTGTACTGAAAATAAACCCACTAAAAAACAAAAGAAAAGTAATGACATCAATACTAAAATTAGTTATACTCTCAAAAATAGATAGTAATGTTTCGTACCACCCTAAAGCCATAAATATAGCTGTTCCACTAACTCCAGGAATAATAGTTGTTAAAGATTCAATTACACCTATAAAAAAGTAGATAAGATTATTGCTAGTAGTGACATTTTCTCCACCACTTAAATTAATTAAATAGTAAAGTATCATAAAAGAAACTATAAAAATACAAACAATTTTGCCATTAATTTTATTTTTAGTAATTTCAGTAGTGATTTCTGGAATACCTCCAATAATCAAGCCAACAAATAGTAACATAGTTGGTAGATAACATATTTCTAAACACCATTTTACACATTTGCTTAAAAGACCAATACCAAATGCAGCTCCAATAAGTAAGGAAATTAAAAATTTCAAATCATCAATCTTTATATGTAAAGGTTTAGACATAATTTTTACAAGCCTTTCATAAACCCCAAACGAAATAGCAATAATAGCTCCGCTAACTCCAGGAATAATTTTAGCTACTCCAATAATAAATCCTTTGCACATTAACATTAAATATTTCATATTAAAATATATCACTTCAACAAGATAAATATTACTAACAAAAACGTTCATATAAGCAGAATATATGTGCACTTAAGCAACACTCTATAAATTCAAAATAAAAAAAAACACATTCAAACAAGTCATTAATTTTATATATAATGGAATGATATAATCACATATGCAGTAGGCAGTATTTCAGAAAGGAATAGAGTATGGATAATGATAAATTACTATCATCACTGAGCCAGCACATTGCTTATTGGTATACTAGTATAAAAGGTGAAAAAGACGTTGTTTTCCCAATTAATAACGTAATTAAAGAAAAAGCTAATCAGATATTTAAAAATAGATATCACGAAGCTAATGTCATCATTGGTGAAAATGGTGATATATATAAAATATCTTTAGAAGTGTGTTGTGAAAGTAATATGTGGTCATATGTTTACTATCTTGACGATATGAAAAAAAATTATCGTTTAAAACGTATTTGTAAAGAAATTTTACCTTACAACTTAAACGATAATAACATCAACAAATTAGAAAAAATCATTCAGTTAAAAATTCCCTGTAAAATTATAACTATTAAAACCGAACCAGAAAATATAAATAAATTAAAAGAGATAGTCTATCCTTATTTAAAGTGTTATACATATATAAACAGTCGTAAAAGAAAAATTGTTGCTTATCCTGATGTTTTTGCACATAATAACAATCAAGTAAAAATTCTCCTTAATTATTATCACCACCATCATATGAAAAGGCAAGTATCAAAAATAAAAAAAGCTATTTTAAAATATAAAGAGATTGACATTAATGTTCAAAATATTTAGACTGTAGTTGATCTCTTTTTTTTTTTGTATAAAATTTAATGATATAATTAAAATAGGTGATGAAAAATGCAAAAAGTTATTACAAAAAGTATTATGCAAAATAGTGACAAATATATGGCTAATCATGAATCTTCTTTAGAACTTATGAACAAAGCTGCAGCGGCTGTCATGAATAGTTATCCTTTTAAAGGCAAAGTCCTAATTGTTACCGGAACAGGTAATAATGCGGGCGATGGTTATGCTTTAGCTCTCATATTAAATAAAGCTGGCATTGAAGTTAATATTTTGCAAACTAAAGAAGAATATTCTAAGGATGGTAAATATTATTATAATCTATGTCAAAAGAATAATATAATCACTTTTCTTTATAATGAAACCTTTGATTTTAGAAAATATAATGTGTTAGTTGATGCCATATATGGAATTGGTTTTAAAGGCAACATGCCAGAAAAAATAGCAAATCTTATAAAGCAAATGAATGAAAGTAATATTCCAATTGTTAGTATTGATATTAATAGTGGTTTAGATGCTGATAATGGATTAGCCAAGATTTGTATTCATTCTACCCTCACTGTATCTATTGGTACATTAAAACCAGGACACCTTTTGAATATGGCTAAAGATTACATAGATAAATTAGTTAATCAAAATATTGGTATTGACATTGTTGGAAAACCTTACTATTTATTAGAAAAAGACGATTTCAAAGGATTTTTGCCTAAAAGAGCAAACTATAGCCATAAAGGTACTTATGGCTTAGTTGGAATTTTAGGCGGTTCATTAAAATATAGTGGATCTGTTAAATTAGCAAGCTTAAGTTTGTCTGCTTTAACATCGGGCGCTGGTGTAGCAAGATTAATTGTTCCAAATACTATAGCTAGAAGCTTACTTTTATATGTTTTAGAAAGTACAATTTTTCCAATCAAAGATGACAATGGACAGATGATTTTCGATTCTAAAGAAATTGATGAATCACTAAAGAAAGTAACCGCTCTTTTAATAGGTATTGGTTGGGAACAAAATTTTAATAATGAAAAAATATTAACTTATATATTAGAAAACTATAATATTCCAATTGTTATTGATGCCGACGGTTTAAATATTCTAGCAAAAATAAAAAAAATCAAACAAAATCTAATATTAACCCCTCATTTAAAAGAATTTTCTAGACTTACAGGCATTGACCTAGATACCATTTCCAAAGATCCTATAACTATTGCCAAAAGCTACGCTAAAGAGCATAAAATAATTCTTCTACTAAAAGGACCGACAACGATTATAACTAATGGTGATACAGTTTATTTGACTAATACCGGCTGTAGTGGAATGGCTACCGCAGGCAGTGGCGATGTGTTGTCTGGTATTTTAATCGGTTTATTAGGTTATAAAACTCCAGATATTAAAACAGTAGCTTTTGCTGCCTATATTAATGGATTAGCCGGTGAACTTGCTGAAAAACAAAAAAGTAGTATTAGTGCTTTAGCTAGAGACACAGTTTCACATTTAGCCAAAGCCATTAAGCCGTATATTCAAAAATGACTGAAAAATAAGCTTTTTCACCAAAATTTCACAGCATATTGTTGATTATAAAAACCCAAATATGTTATTATATAAAAGGAAAGAAGAGGTACAAAATATGAATGAAAATAAAAGAATGTTAATTTTTTTCATTTCGGTTGTTTTAGTTATAGCAGTTATCTTAGTTATAGCTTTTTGGCCACAACCTGATACAACATTTGCTTGTGGAGTAAAAGCCGATAGTGATTATAGTAAATTAGGCACGGTAAATAATGAACAATATAATTGTCTGATGAAACAAGAAGATAAAATTGCCCTTGTTATTTCTGACGGATTAAGTGATGATGAAAAAAAAGTTCTTAACAGTGTTGCTGAAAAAACAAGCAAAGGAATATATTATCTAAGTGATGAAGTTTCTAATACTGATTTAAAAAATATTAAAAAGGAATTAAAAACTGATAAAGTATCTTATGATAATGTAAGCTTAGTTATTGTCGAAGATGGAAAAGTTATTGATGGCATCGATGAACACTTAGATGACAGTGATAAGATCTATGAATTTTTGAAAGAAACTGGTTACGTTAAATTTGCCTGTAACGCTACAAGTGACTCAGAATATGAAAATCTTTCAAAACTTACATACGATCAGTATGAATGTCTATATGATAGTAAAGAACCGTTTGTTATGATTCTAACTCAATCTACATGTAGTTATTGTGCACAATTCTTACCAGTAGTCAATGAATATGCTGGAGAAAATAATCTTCCAGTTTACTTCTTAGAAATTGATACTTTAGATTCCGACGATCTTCAATCAGTTTTCTCATCATTAAGTTACTTTAGTGATAACTCTGATTGGGGTACACCACTTACTTTAGCAATTAAAGACAAAGAAGTTATAACAGAACTTAGTGGCTATACCAATGATACATCATCAATCGAAAATTTATTTACTGAATTAGGATTAAAATAATGGGTTTTCACCCATTTTTTTCCATTTTTAGATATAAAAAAGAGCCTTTTTGAGTTTTTATCTAAGGCCTTTTATTATTGTCTTCCACCTTCATAAAACAAAATATTAATGCTAAAAAAAGTTTTTAAATAGTTAAAAATCCTATATAAATGCTTATTTACAATTATACCCATCGTCCTCTAATGACGATTTAACTTTATCAAAAGAAAAGTTATCATAAATCCCTAAACTATGTTTAACATCGTCACTCATTTTGTCATATTTACCAGATAAAGTTACAGATATTATATTGTTATCAACTTTAGTTTTGTATTCAAGTCCATCTTTCTTAGTATAATCTTTAAAAGGTTTTTCTAAACTTTTAACTAGTGTGTCTGCATAATCTTTATATTCATCCTTAAGAGTAACCGACATAGTTGCTTCATATGATTTAATTTTATTATTGTTAAAAGTAATTAATTGTACTTCTTTAGTTTTACCAGCTTCAATTTCTTCTTCTTTAGTGCAGCTTAAAGACTTGCTATCACAGCCTGTAAGTAATAGTCCAAAAACAAAAAATATCGCTAATAATTTAGTTTTTTTCATTAAATCACCCTAAATTAAGTATAGCGATAAATCAAATTTTTATCAATAATTTTTAGTAAAATAAAGTTTAATTTTAACTAAATTAGTATTAATATATTTGTTTTCTATTCCATAATCAAAAATATTTTTAAGTAAATTCATAATTTTTCTAATATAACTTTGGCTGTATAAATGACCATTATAAGTTTTATTTGTTAAATACACATAAAAGTAATCAATATCATTGCTAGTTAAATCTTTAATGCGTTTATATCCTAAAATATCTTTAATGAAATTATTATATATTCTATCATAACTCTCTTTATATTCATGATTATGTATCATTTCCTTATAAACTTGATTTAATGTTTTTTCTCCCCCTGAAATAGCTAATTTTATAATCATCTTTACTACTCCTTCTACTGCTAAATTAATTTGATTCTTTCTAAAACTATCACAACCTTTACTATAAAAATAATTGTAACACATAAATTCCTTTTTCGTTAGCACATAACAAAAAAGACTACATGAAACCCTAAAAATATTACATGAAATGTATTTGAGTTTGTTGTAATCTGATTTTTTTTATTTATTAGGAATTTGCTTTGTAAAACAAAAAAACAAACAAATGTTTGAAAAGCTATTTACAAATATAATCATTCGTAGTATATTGAATACATCAAAGATAGAAGGTGATGACATGAAAATATTAAAAGGTTATGTGTTTAGAATGTATCCAACCGAAGAGCAAGAAGAGTTAATTAATAAAACTTTTGGATGTTCAAGATTTATATATAATTATTTTTTAGATGATAAAATCAAA
>CALVRK010000064.1 GCA_944358565.1 uncultured Bacilli bacterium | reverse complement strand
TATTAACACGGTAAGTGTTTTTTAATTTAAAAGATGTAATGAAAGTGTCTAACATATTATTCCTCTTTTAGAGCCTCAATTATTTTATTTTTGAAGCTTTCAGTGTCTAGGTTATCTTTGGTTACCTCTTTTAAAACTCCTTTATTTAAAACAACTATTTCATCACATAAATCTAAAGCAAGTTCCATAATATGAGTTGAGAAAATAATTATATGATCTTTTTTGATATCTTTAAATAATTGTTTCATTTCTTCCTGAGCAACAACATCAAGTGAGGTTAATGGTTCATCTAAAAGTAAGATGTCTGGTGAGGCAATGATATTGACAAGCATCTGCATTTTATTTTTCATGCCGTGTGAGTAATCTTTCATTAATTTATCTCTATCTTCTTTTTCTATTTGGACAAAATCAAAATATTTATCGGTTGTTTTTTTGTTTTTTATTCTTTTTTCATTTATTTCGATAAAGAATTTTAAAAATTCTCTTCCAGTTAAAAATTCTGGAACATTAGGGGTTGATAAAACATAACCAATATCTTCTGGTTTTATATTTCTATCAGATTCATCATTTATATAAAACTCTCCTCCATCTAAGTCTAAATCTTCATTTAAACAGTTGAATAAAGTTGTTTTACCAGCGCCATTTCGGCCTAATAAGCCGTATATTTTTCCTTTTTCAAATTCAAAGTTTATGTCTTTTAAAACTTCTTTTTTTTCAAATTTTTTCTTTAAATGTTTAATAACTAACTTCATGTTTTTCTCTCCTTTAACATCTATTTCATTATACATGATGAATATATTATTTGACAATGATTTTGGAAAGAAAAAAATTCTAGACTAGAGTTCTAGAACTTTAATTAAAACTATTTTCATAAATATCTAAAAAACTACTGACAAATCTCGCCTGCTCTTTATCTTTTTTAGAGCCTTTTGTTACTTGCCATCCATAGGTTTTATATCCTTTATAGGTGAAGTTAGAAAGAGGTGGCAGATTAAATTCTTTTTGGATTAATTTTATAACTTTTTTATATTTTTTCTTTAATGTTTTGAAAGCTTTTCTAGGATTTTTAAAAACAGCCATACCATATTTATTAGCGCCTATATCAAAATCTTTATCTATTTTACCAAATTTATTAATATCAACATTACCCTTAATATTACCTTCGTTTTTAATATAAATTTGTGTATATTTTAAGTCATTATCATAGATAAAGCCATATTCTACAAGTAACATTTTACCTATGACAAAAACTAATAATATAAGCAATATAAGTGTAATAGACATAAATATTTTCTTTTTGTTTTTAATTATATTATTTATTTTTAATAAATTTAAAAGATTATTTTCTGATTTTTTTTGAATATCTTTTTCTTTGATTTTTTCACCAGCAAATAGTTCATTTAAAGTGATTTCTAAAGTGTCACATAAATCTTTCATAATAGAAATATCTGGCATACTTTTACCGTTTTCCCATTTACTGACAGCTTTAGCTGAAACTCCTAATTTTTCGCCAAGCACACTTTGAGTTAATCCTTTTTCTTTTCGGCACTTTGCAATAAACATTCCAATTTTTTCTTGATTCATAATTTTATCTCCTTTTGCCTACATTATAAAACACTTTGGAGATTTTGAACACCTACTGGTGGTAGAGTTTTAAAAATTTAACAAAAAGTGATTATGAGTTATTGTAATTAGTGTCATGGTTTGTTATACTTATTTCAAGAGACGTTTACTAGAGTTGGTGCGACCTTCTAAAAAAGGAGGTGATGTTTATGCCTAAAAGAGAGAGATTTCTTTTTGACATAATATTCCTTCTATTTATCTTAATATTTATTATGTTATCTAAATAGAAAACAGCACCTAACTCATTTGCTTCAATGATTTAGGTGCATCTAAACAATGGGTTGCATTCAACATTGCAGTATTGAATGTTCCTTTTTATTATATGAGATTTCTCCCATCTATATACATTTTAACATATATTTAATTTTATAGCAAACTCTTTTTTTAACAAAAAGTGATGTGAATTTATTGTAAATGGTGTCATCATTTGTTATACTTATTTTAAGGAATGTTTGATAGTTGGGCGCAGCCTCTACTTTTTATAAAGATTGGAGGTGATGTTTATGACTAAAAGAGAAAAATCTCTTTATGCCATAATTCTCCTTCTATTTATTTTAGTATTTGTAATACTATTTAAATAGAACCGGCGCCTAACTCATCAGCGATGATTTAGGCGCACCCAAAACGGTTGCGTTCAACATTGCATTATTGAACATTCCTTTTTATTATATGAGATTTCTCCCATCTATATACATAATAACATATTTTTAACTTTATGACAAATGAAGATTTATATTTTTTTAAATTTTTTCTCATAACTCTTTGAAGTCCATTATAAACCTATCAATTTCTTCTCTTGTAATAGTGTGTGCTTTATCAATAGGAATTCTATCAACAATTTGTCTATAATCAGTTTTTAACTTTTTGTCTATTTTTGTTTCAATTAGACTGGTTATGATTTTTGAGTCTAACTTGAATAATTCTTCATAAGAAATTTCAAATTTGTCTTCTTTTTTTATATGTATTATTCTTCTTTCACTATTTATATTATAGTTTTTTTACACATCTATAATAGGCCATTAGTTTTCCATTTAGTCTTCACTTTTTATTTTATCAAAATATACATCTTTACTATTTTGATGTTTATCTTTAATAGCTTCTATAAATTTTTCTTTACTGGATTCACTAAACCCTGTAAAAGACTCATCGCCTATAACTGTATAAGGTACACCTGTTATCTCCTCATTTAAAGCGTTGGCAAATTGATTCATTATTTTTTCATTATCGGGATTTTCCCACACTTCATATGTATATAAATTATAATAATCACCATATTCTTCTTTTATTTCATCGAAAAAGGCAAATTCTTCTTTACAGTGTGGACAAGTGCTTCCCCAGAAAAAGTAAATATTAACTTTATTTTTATCATAAGTCACTTGATCTAAATTGATTTCATTAGTATTTTTTTCGGTAATACTTTCTTGGGTGTTTTCGTTACTATCTTCTTTAATTTCTTCATTATTATTTTCATTATTATCTTGATTCAATATTTCTACTTCTTTTAATAAAACATAATTTGTAAACCATTTTTCGAATTCGTCTTTTGATTTATAATATTTCAAATCTTCATCACTTTCAGCATCTAAGTAACTAACTATACTTCCTTTATTATAAATAGCAAATGAAGGATAATATTTGATGTATTTACTTAAACTTGTGCTTTTAATATCTGAAAAAGCGATTTTATATATTTTGATATTATTACTTTGTGAAAAATCATAAAGTACTTGTTCAAAATCAGATGAAGTAACGCATGCTGGTTGATAAATAAATAAAGCAAATGATTCTTTACTATCAATTAATTCATTTAACTTTGTATTATCAATATCTACAAATCCACTTTTTTCATAATATTTATCTTCTAAATAAAACTTAAGCTCGGGCTTATTTTTTAATACAAAAATTGTTATAGATATTAATAGTAATACTGGAATAACCCACAAAAACTTTTTATTCATTTCCATTGTTATCTGCCTCGTGAAGTAAAGTAAAATCTATATCATGATATGCTATTTTCCAAAAATCATATGAGATTTTTCCATATTTTGTTGTTTTGACTTCAATATTGTTATTTCCTTCATAATACCAATAACCACCAACATTATAAATTTTGTTTTCATCCCAGCCTAATTTTATTAACATGGTCTTAGTCATACCAGCATAACCACCGCCTCCACACATTAAGAAAATATTTTTATCTTTTGGAAATAAGTATTCTAAAATATCCATAGACTCTTCATAATTGGCGGTATATTCTCCATCTTTTTCGTTGAACAATGTTTTACCAGTATAAGTTTCACCCACTTCTTTTGGAAGTCCAGATACATTTACTAAATATGGGTAAGGTACAACTTCAAAACCTTTGACAAATCCTGATAGATAAGCGTCACCACCAATAGCTTCATAATTTCCAGGGTCTTTTAGCATTCTCATATCTCTATATACAGAGTCTTTTCTATTTAAATAATTATCAATGGTCTCTTCATTGATGTTTTTGTCAATACCAAATTCACCTCTAACACCGCCTGTTACTTCTGGTTTTGGTAGTGATTGTAAATCGTTTCCCTTATCGTTAAAAACAAATGCACAGACAATGATAGTTATAATTATTAATACACTTACAACTAACATTATAATACTTTTCTTTTTCATTCTATCCCTCCTACATTTTTAGTTTAACCGTAAAACATTAAAACTACAATAACGCATTAGTTGAAAAAAACTCAACCTTAAGTTGAGTTATTTTTTACATCTATCATCTAGTTTTAAAGGTATTTCATATGTAATAATTTTATGGTGATCATCACTTGCGTTGACTTTTAGATATAAAGAACCATCCTTATACACTTTACATGTCTTTTCATAATCATCGATAGTGAATGTGACTTCTTTTAAGAAATTTTCTAAAGTAATACTTTCTTTTTTATCATATTTATAAGAACTAATTTGGGTTTCTGTTTCACCATTTTTTTCATATAAGATACATTCTATTTCTTTATATTTTTGACTTTCGTCTCCACCACAATATTCAATATTAGAAATATAAATAGCTGACTTTTTGTCATTGTAAGCAATGTTTCCGGAAATTGTGAAATTAGGACAATTGGCAGATAAAGTTTTAAATTGAAAATCATCTGAAGATAAAAAATTAAATAATATAACTATAATGAAAATAATAAATATAATACATATCATTATAATAATTGGAATTGTCTTTTTTTTCTTACTTTTAAATTCACCATTATAAAGTTCTTCTAAACTAACGTTAAAATCTTCACTTATTTGTTTTATAAGTGCACTATCAGGCATATTTTTACCATTTTCCCATTTACTGACTGCTTGGTAAGTGACATGATATTTATCAGCAAATTCTTTTTGAGTTAGATTGTTTTTTTGTCTAAGTTCTTTAATAAATTTGCCAAATTTTTCTTGATTCATATCATCACCTACTTCTTTTTTTCTTCTAATCAATTATATCATTTTTTGATATTAAAAACTAGAGAAAAATTTCTCTAGTTTGTGTAATTACTGCACTATTTGAAATGGGTCATACTCTGTTCCGCTTCCAGATAATGTGATATCTGATGTTAGATAGAGAACTGGAGAAACCGTATAATGCCATGAGTTATATGCGTCAGAAGTATGCACGATATTGCCTGGTTCCACGGCGTAAACGCCAGAAGTACCTTCACCTTTAGGTGAAATTGTCCATAAATACCATTTTGATGGTACTATACTATAAATCCAATTGGTGGTGTTACATGCTTTATAATTTCTATTATTTAAACTTAAATTACCACACTCTTCTTTGTTTGGATTTGCTCTTACATATTCACTTGCTGTAATTAAGCCTACACTTGCTATCTGTGACTGCGTTCCATTTTCATCTTCTATTTGTCTAGCTAAATTACTATTATTAACTGTTACTTTTCCTATACTCCATATATGAGGTACAATTTTATCTTGATTTTTTGTTATAGTTTTTAAATAATCTTCATTTAAATATGTTTTTATATCTGATGGCCTATCCCAGTTGTTATTTCCGTATGTTCCACCAGTTTCATCAAAAGCCATATCTCCTATACTTTCATTTCGCATTATTTTTATTGTTCCATCATTTTCAACAGATATTATTCTCCATGTCTCATTATTAAAGGTTATATAATTATTTGGATTTACTCCTTTATATGTATATTTTCCGTCTTCATATTCATCTTTATATAAACCGTCTCCTGCTTCTACTATCTCTACTTCTTGTCCTCCTATAGTTACTGGCTGTGCTGGCTCCACATATCCTTCTTCCGCTTGGCTATAATCTAAGGTTACTTTTAGGTCGGCTGTTAAATCTTCTGGTTGCTCGGTTACATTATTATATTTTACTGTAACGGTTAGGATTGCTGTTTGTTTTGATTCTAATAATGAGCCTTCCTTTATTCCACTTACTTCAAAGCCTATCGCTGGATTATTACTTTCTGGTACAGTTATC
>CALVRK010000063.1 GCA_944358565.1 uncultured Bacilli bacterium | reverse complement strand
CTTTTCTTTGTTTTTTGGCTTTTTAGATTTTTTGTTATTTTTTACTTTTTTGCTTTTTTAAGTTTTTTTATTTTTTTGTTTTTTTACTTTATGAATTTACGTGAACGTTTTTGGGTGCAAAAGGTAAAATGTTCGCTTTTTATGTATATAAAATTTTAGGAAACATATACTTATTTAAAGGTGGTTTAGATGAAAAAAATAACGTTTTTTATAATAGTTATTTGCCTACTTTGCGGCTGTGAAAAAGAAAACAAAGTAGAGAGTTACATAAGTATGAATGAAGAGTTAGTGTCGATTAATTATCCAGTAACTAATATTAATGTTTTAGATGATGCGGTTAGTAGTTATGTAAATCAAACATATTATAATTTTAAAAATATGGACTCTCCTGTAATACCTGAGCTTAATATTTCTTACACATATAAAGAGGTTAATGAGGATATCATAAATGTCAGTTTAATGACTGAAATAGTAACTGATAAAACAATTAACAAAATAAAAACATTTACTTACAATAAAAGTAATAATAAATTTTTAACAATGGAAGATTTGGTTGATGATTTAGCTGGGTTAGATTATGAAATAAAAAAAGAACTTTTGGAAAAATATCAAGATGCGGATATGGATTATCTAAGCAATGTTAGTTATGACTATTTTACAATTGACGATGAGAATTTAACCCTTTATTTTAATCCGGCGGAGATTAAGAGTAAACACGATGAATTAATATACATAGATGTTCCTTTAGATAGTTTGAAGATGCTGGTGGATATAGATATAAATGAAGGTAAAGATACTTATTTATCTATTAAAAAGAAAAATGTATCAATTGATGATAAAGTGGTTGCTTTAACTTTTGATGATGGGCCTAGTAAATATACTGATCAAATTTTAGATATTTTAAAGAAATATAACGCTTGTGGGACTTTCTTTTTAATTGGGAACAAAGTTGAATTTTATAGTGATACGCTTAGAAGAATGCTGGAGGAAGGAAGTGAGATAGGAAATCATTCTTATGATCATAAATTATTAACAAGGTTATCTAAAGAAGCATTTCAAGAAGAAATAAATAAAACACAAATGGCAATTAAAAAAGTTACTGGTTTTACACCAACTTTATTTAGGCCAACTTATGGCGGATATAACAATACTTTAAAAAGCTATACTGATTTAAAATTTGTTTTATGGGATGTGGATTCCAGAGATTGGCAAGTTAAATCTAAAGAGAAGATTTTAAAAAATGTTTTACCTAATGTAAAAAGTGGAAGTATTGTTTTGATGCATGATAATCATGAGTATTCAGTTAATGCTTTGGAAGATATGATTGAAAGTTTAAAAAAACAGGGATATAAATTTGTTACAGTAACAGAGCTTTTGGAACTTAAGAATTTAAGGGAAAGTGAATGACTAATTACGATTTAGAAGAATCAGAGCTTATTGAACTTCAAATAGTATTATCTATTATCTTACTTTTTACAACTATTATATCAATTAGCTTATCTTATAATTTTTTGTTAGAACTTGAGAAAAAAACACCAATATATAGCGAAAAAGAAAGTTTTGATATTTTAATTTTAAATAGAACTATTATGTTTGTGGTGGCAGTGATTTTTATTTATATTAATATTCGAGATAAGCGTGTTAAAGAGAAGTATCATCTAAAAGATGAGTTTGCGGATTTACAAATAGGCGCGAGTGCATTAAATTTAATGGTGGCAGCTATCTTACTTTATATTGGAATAAAATCTGGGTATAATATCATATCGAACGAAAATCCAACGATTTAGGTATTATTCTTCAAAGATTTCAATTTTTCGACAATATGTAAAGATAAAGAGTTTTAATAATATTACTTAGTTTAATTCATTTTTATAGTTTTGTTTTTTTATTTATTTACTTTATATACTATATTCTCCAAAGACTGCCATATTTTGCAAAAAGTGTAAAGAAAAAAGAAGCTTACTTAGCCTCTTCAGTTACTCTAGTTTCTCTTACAACCACAACTTTGATTGTACCTGGATATTGTAAGTTTTCTTCAATTTTGTTTTTAATATTACGAGCTACTTTATGACTTTCTAAGTCATCAATTTCTTCTGGTTTAACAATGACTCTAAGTTCTCTACCAGCTTGTACAGCATAAGCTTTTTCAACGCCCTCAACTTCATTACCAATTTGTTCTAGCTCAGTTAATCTCTTAATATAATTTTCTAATGAATCATTACGAGCTCCTGGACGTGAAGCTGAAATAGTATCAGCAATGGCCACAATAGTACTAATAATACTAGTTGGTTCAGTATCACCGTGGTGTGACTCAATAGCATTAATAACAATTTCATTTTCACCATATTTTTTAGCTAGATTAGCTCCTAATTCAACATGGCTACCTTCTACTTCGTGGTCGATAGCTTTACCAATATCGTGTAATAGTCCAGCTCTTTTAGCTAAAGTTATATTTTCCCCTAATTCACCAGCTAAAAGTCCAGCTAAGTTTGCCACTTCTAAGGAGTGTTTTAAAGCATTTTGACCATAACTGGTTCTGAAGTGCAATTTACCAATTGTTTCTACTAATTCGGGATCCATTTTAGTTATACCTAGTTCAAATAAAGCATTATTACCAATTTCAATCAAATTAGCTTTCATTTCTTTAACAGTTTTATCATAAACTTCTTCAATTCGGCTCGGATGAATTCTTCCATCTTTAATTAGTGTTTCTAGAGTAAGTCTAGCGATTTCTCTTCTATAAGGATCAAAACTTGATAGAACTAATGCTTCTGGAGTATCATCAATAATTAAATCAACTCCTGTGACAGCCTCGATAGTCCTAATGTTCCTACCTTCTCTTCCGATAATACGCCCTTTCATTTCATCATTTGGCAAAGTTACAACCGTAACTGTTTGTTCACCAGCAATATCGGCGGCATATCTTTGCATGGTACTAACTAACATTTCTTTAGAACTTTTATCAGCTTGTAGTTTAGCTTCAGCTTCACGATCTTTGATATATGAAGTTATTTCTAAATTCATCATATCTTCAACTTTTTTCATAATTAATTCTCTAGCTTGTTTCTTAGTATAGCCGGCTATTTTTTCAAGCAGTTTTAATTGTTCTTCTTTTGTTTCTTCTAACTCCATTTGCTTTTCTTGAATTTCTTTTTGCTTAAGTATCAAACCTTGTTCTTTGTCTTCTAGCATTTGCTCTCTATTTTGAAGAGTTTGATCGCGACGATCCATACTCTCTTCCCGGGCTAAAAGACGCTCTTCGGAGTCTTTAATTTCTTGTTTTTTTTCTTTTGTTTCTTTATCTAATTCAACTTTTAATCTATGATTTTCTTCTTTAGCTTCTAAAATGCTATCGCGTTTTAATTTATCAGCTTCCTTTTTTGCATTATCAAGTAGGTTTTGTACTTTTTTGGAAGCATTCATTAATTTAATAGAATTTAAAATTATCATAAAGATAATACCAACAAAAAGACCAATTAAGATCAGCAATATGGAGAAAACAATATTATTCATATTTTAACCTCCATATGGGAACCTTTTCCCTAATTCTATTGTAAAGGTAATATAGTGAGAAGTCAAGAAAAATTATTTTATGATTTTGACAACTAATTGAAAAAAGTTAATTTTATGTTATGATGTATATAGATGAAAAATTTTTTATAAAATAAAAAGGACTTTTATGTCCTTAGCTTATAGCAACAATTTTAACTTGATATTCACCATTTGGACTAGTAACAGTAGCGACGTCTCCAACTTTAGCCCCCATTATTGCTTTAGCAATTGGTGATTCGTTAGAGATCTTGTTAGCAAATGGATCGGCTTCTTTAACGCCAACGATAGTATAAGTATCTGTGTCATCGTCGCCAACATATTCTAATTCAACAGTGTTACCAACTGAAACTTTATCGGTTTTAACGTTTTTAATAACGATTGCTTTTTCAATTTGTTTTTCAAGGAGTGCTATACGATTTTCAGTTTCTGATTGTTCATTCCTAGCAGCATCATACTCAGCATTCTCACTTAGATCGCCTAAGGCTCTAGCTTCTTTTAAAGCTTCAATAACTGCTGGTCTTTTCTCCATTTTAAGATATTCTAATTCTTTTTTCATATCTTCTAAGCCTTGTTCAGTTACGTAAACTTCATCTGTATTTGTCATTGTTTTTCACCTCGGTTTTCTATTTACTCCATAAAATATTACTACATATTTTATGCTTTGTCAACATATTTTCATCATGTCATTTAAACTTACTTTTTTAGGCACTTTTAGGTAAACTATTTGTTTAGGATGTCTTACAATATCAATAGGATTTTTATCTTCATCATATATTTCTTCAATGGTAAATTCAAAATCTTTATCAGGGCCAAAGATTTCGACTTTATCACCCTTTTTAAAATAATTTCTTTGCTGCAACTTAGCTAAATTAGTGTTATCATCATATTCTAATACTAATCCCAAAAAATCTTGATTAGTTATTTCTTGTCTTCCATTATAGTACTGGACTTCTTTACCAAAATTGCCATCAAAAAATTGGGTGATGGAATCACGGTTAGCTACCCTTCTTAATATTCCCTCATACTTTAAATTATATTCATATTGTTTTGGATTGTGACAATAATCATCAATTAAAGTTCTATAAACTTTGACAATTGTAGCAATATAATAAATAGAGCGCATACGGCCTTCGATTTTTAAGCTGTCAACTTTCATATCAACTAACTTTGGAATATACTTAGCCATCGATAAATCTTTTGTACAAAAAGTAAATGGTTTTTCACCTTTTAAATGGTTGTTTTCATCATATAAATCAAAATCCCAACGACATATTTGGCTACATCCTCCTCTATTTGAGTCTCTATTTGTTAGAAAATTTGAAAGAACGCACCTTCCACTATAGGAAGCGCACATGGCACCATGGATGAATACTTCTAATTCAATATCATTATTTTCTTTGATATCAATTATATCTTCCTTAGTGCATTCTCTAGCTAAAACAATTCGCGTTACACCTTCATTTTTCCAAAATTCTATAGCCTCTTTATTTAAAGTAGAAGCTTGGGTTGATAAATGAATTTCAAGATTTGTCTGCTTAGCTAATTCAATAATTGCTGGATCACTGACAATAATAGCATCAACACCTATTTTATCTAAACTAATTAAATAATCTTTTACTTTTTCTAATTCTTTATTATGCATAGCAATGTTTACAGTAACGTAAACTTTTTTATTTAATTTATGGGCATATTGGGTACCTTCTTTAATTTCGTCTAATTTAAAATTGTCCGCATTAGCTCTTAAATTAAAAGCACCACCGATATAAACCGCATCGGCACCATAAATAAAAGCTATTTTTAATCTTTCTAAATCGCCGGCTGGGGCTAATAACTCTGGTTTTTTCATATTACTTCACCTTATATATTGTTTCTCTATAAAGAAATCCTGTTTCCTTCGGAAAATTATTGTCTTTATGGTTTTGATAATTTTTTAAAACATTTTGAAAATCATTTTCATCGATAAGATTACTATTAAAAACTAAATAATCAATATTACTAAAATCAATATCAACGGCATTCAAAATATAATCGGAATAAACTGTAGTTCCTAAATTAGTATCATTAATTGGATAAATTTTCCCTTCTTTTCTAATGGTATTTTTATTATTACTATTTAGATTAAAAGTATCTAAATAGTTTTTGACAAGATGTCTTTTAGAAGTAAACATTGGAATGTATCCAAAAACATTTACAAATAGTTTAGCTTTGGTATTATTTTTAATTTCATCGATTTCTCTTTTAGTAAGTTCTGATGAAAGATAGGCATATTTGACACCTTTATTATACCAATAATTAACAGTTCCATAGTTAGTGGATAGGTGCTCCTGATTCCAAACTAATGGTGTTTTTAAGTTAAGCTTGTTTTTTAGATTAACCAAAGCTACATCATAAAAGATAATGCCATTTATATTTAATTTTTCTATCTCTTTTAAATTTTTTTCTAATAAGGTTAATTCATTATTATGAATATTTTTATTAATAATAGCAAAAACCTCTTTATCTAATTTTATTATTGTTTCAATTTCCTTTAAAGAAAAAGTGTTAGTATAATTGATACTTAAATCTGTTAAAGGTACAAGGTAGGCGTCAACATAGTCTTTTATATTTTTAGCCTCATCTAAATTATTAATTACTGCGGCAATTTTACTCATACTCTGCCTCCAATCAATAAAAGATTATATCAGAAAAAGTTTTTTTTTTCCACTTAGTATTTTAACAAAGAACAAAATGCCAAAATAAATTTTGACATTAGCTTACCTCACGGTAAGCTTTTTCTACTTCACAGAAACCTAAGG
>CALVRK010000062.1 GCA_944358565.1 uncultured Bacilli bacterium | reverse complement strand
TAATTTGCTCCGCCTACTCTTCTTGTTTTAACTTCTAAAGCTGGTTTGATATTTTCTAAAGCTTTGTTAAATACTTCCATTGGTTCACTGTCAGTTTTTTCTTTAATCATATCAAACGCATTATAAAGAATTGTTTGTGCAGTTCCTTTTTTACCATCTAACATAATTTGGTTGATTAATTTAGTAACAACTTTAGATTTGTAAATTGGATCTGGTAAAACATCTCTTTTTTCAGCTCTTTTTTTACGCATAAATAATCCTCCTTTCAGTTTATTTTAATTTTTTTATTTACTTTTTGGTTTTTTAGCACCGTATTTAGAACGGCCTTGTCTTCTTGCGTCAACTCCAGCAGTATCCATAGTACCACGAATAATGTGATAACGAACACCGATTAAGTCTTTAACTCTTCCGCCACGAACAAGTACAACGCTGTGTTCTTGTAAGTTATGTCCTTCTCCTGGAATATAAGTATCTACTTCTCTTCCGTTTGAAAGTCTAACACGCGCATATTTCCTTAAGGCTGAGTTTGGTTTCTTTGGTGTTTTAGTTCCAACACGAGTACATACACCACGTTTTTGTGGAGAATTACCCACTGTCTCTTTTTTATCTTTACTGTTGTATCCAATATTTAAAACAGGTGATTTACTTTTTCTAGTTTTAGAACCTCTTCTTTTTCTAACAAGTTGATTAATTGTTGGCATAATTTAACCTCCTTTCATTACACATACCCAGGTGTTTCATTTTTGTTCTTAATTAAAGATTTACTAAAAAGTAAACCTAAAATTAAATGCATAAATAATATATCATTTCATTATATGAATGTCAATAATTTTCTTTCATTTTTTCAGGACAAAATCATGAAATGAAAATTTAATAGCCTATAAAGTCAATAAATAAAAGGAATTTATAGATTTTTTGTGTTGAAAATTTGACCTTCTGTTATATTAGCTTTATATCTAAGAAACCAATAAATAACAAATATTTTCAACCATTTTATTTTCATAATCCATTCGAGCAATATTTCTAATTCTTCTAAGACTAATATTTTTATAAAATGGTTTTATTTTATTTAATATAGCTAAACAAAACTTATTCACTAATTGTAGGTTCTTTAAAACTCTTTTATTTATCATAGTATTTTTATCTTCTTTAAAGGTAAAATCTAAATACCAAGGTAATTTATCTTCTACATTCCAATGATTTCTAATAGCATTACTAAAATCAAAGGTGTTGTTGTTCAAAGATGTATTGTTCATTTGATAAGAAATTCTTTAAAATATGTTCCTGGTAAAGATTATAAAAAATTTACTGCCAATTTAAAGCTAATTTATGGAGTTCCTAATTTAAAAACAGCTCAAACTAAATTTGAAAAATTTAAAACTACATGGTCAAAATATTCTGGAACTGTTGATGTATGGGTTAGAAACTTTAACCATGTTGAACAACTTTTTGATTATTCTAGTACTATAAGGCGAGTTATGTATACTACTAATGCCATTGAATCTGTTAATTCTTTATTTAGAAAAGTTACAAAAAAAGTGCTTTTTCTAATGAAAACGCACTATTAAAATTACTATATTTAAGGGTAACTGAACTTTATGAAAAATGGGATAATTCTACTATTTATAATTGGGCTATGATTAGAAATTAGTTAGATGTCCATCCTAAATTCCAAGACAGATTTCGTAAATATTGTAATTAAGTTCTTTGATAATTTGATAAATGATATTTTAGTTACTTACACACTTTTCTTTGACACACCCAATGTGGCTAAAAACTTGACATAAATCCATTGTAAAATTATCTTTATTATACATAAAACTTACTTTCAATTAACTAGTATGTCAGTTACTAAATCGACAAAATCTATTCCAAAATCTTTTATTTTATAAACTAAATCTTTTAAAAAATGATTTTTAGTGCCACAGGCATTTATTATTAAAATAGAGTCATTTTCTATTTTTACTTCTTTAGTATACCTTAGATATTTTTGTTTTAATTTTTCTAAATCTTCTTTTTTTCCATATATATAAATGGTTTGATTACATAAATAAATACTGTTTGGGACAAATGAACGATAAAATTGTTTGATGATATCAAAATTACATATAATATTATCTAAAGATTTTTTCTTAAATTGTTTTTTTATTTTTTTTATATTTATTTTTTTATTTTTCCCTCGCTTAGTTATACTAAATTTTTTTTTAGTTAAACTTATATTATTCAAAAGATAGCATATATCAATATTAGAGTTTTCTTCAATAGCATTTAAAATATTTTCGTTAGTCAAACCAATTCCAAGTAAAGACCCTTTTAATTTGTTAATTATTTCTAATATTTGTTCATCCATAATTTTCCTCCAAAATCTTATTTACCACATAACTTGCAGCTATTAGTCCAGCTGTTGATGGGACAAAGGCACTTGAACCTACTTTACCTTTTATTATTGGTTTTTCTTTAGAGTAAATTACGGGTATTTTTTCTTTTATTTTTGCTTCTTTAACCATTTTTCTAATTATTTTAGCAATAGGGTCATATTCTGTTTTTCTAATATCAGATATTTCTAATAATTCTGGATGCATTTTATTTCCTGTTCCCATTACTGAAATAAAAGGTATTTTTTCTTTTAGGCAAGTTTTGATAATTAATTTTTTTGTTTCTATAGTATCAACGGCATCAATTACAAAATCAATTTTATTTGAAAACACTTCATCTATATTATTTTTGTCTAAAAATATTTGATAGGTTTTAATATTTGCATTTGGATTTATATTGTCAGCTAGTTTTTTGGCTATATCGGTTTTATATTGACCTATGGTGTTTTGGCGGGCTAAAGCTTGTCTATTTAAATTGGTAATATCTATTTTGTCATTATCTATAACTATTATATTTTCTATTCCAGTTCTAATTAAACTCTCAAATGCGTGTCCACCAACACCACCTAAACCAATTACTAAAATTATCTTATTTTTTAATTTATCTATGTCAATCAACAATTTTAATCTATCAAACAATTTAACCACCCTATTTTAATTATACTATATTTTTTCTAAAGAAAAAAGTTTTAAGGCGTTTTATATAGAACAAAATCATGAAATGAAAATTTAATAGTCTATAAAGTCAATAAATAAAAAGACTTTATAGATTTGTTGTATTAAAAATTTGACCTTCTGTTATATTAACTTTATATCTAAGAAACCAATAAATAACAAATATTTTCAACCATTTTATTTTCATAATCCATTCGAGCAATATTTCTAATTCTTTTAAGACTAATATTTTTATAAAATGGCTGAAAATCTTTGCTGTTTAGAGATTATAAAATAGGCTCTTCAATGGAAAGCCATATTTCTCACTATATTGCTTCTACTTTTCATCTAGACCTAAAGGATTTTCTAGTGAAAAAAGTTGAATATCTTAAATTAAATAATTATTTAAATAACGGAATAAATATTTTTTTACTATATGAAGTGAGCTACAATAAAGATAAGCAAATTCCTAGTATATAAAAAATTCCACCATTTTAATTTAAGTTTATTAGATGAATAAAATCTTCTTGTTTATATTCTTTCAACAACACATTTTTCTGCTTATTATAATCATTTTCAAATAAACAAAGCTTTTTCTTCTCATCATCTATTTTTTTAATCACATCATCATAACTAGGATAAATCCACTTATTATAAAATTCTTGTTTATCATTCATAAAAAATCCCCTCCCTCACCAATATAAATCTATTATACTCTATCAAACACCAAAAAACTACAAAAAAAAGATATATTCAATATCCTTATAATCTAATTTGCACAAGCATACATCCTCTATTTCCATAAGCACTTTTAAACTCGATAACATCCTTATTATGACTTAAAGTTTTTATGCACGCTTCTCTTATAATGCCCGTTCCTATACCATGAACAATTAAAACCACTTCATTTCCCATTTTCCTATTATCTAAAATAAAATCATTAATAGCTACTCTCGCACTTTCTCTATCAAATCCGTGCAAATCAAGCTTTGGTAAACTATCTATAAAAACCACTTCATTAATTGTCATATTTAAAACCACCTTATACTTCTAAATTCATTTAATTTTGAATGGTAACTCCAAAAACATTTTAGCACGTTACAAAAGAAAACTCTATCATTAATGATAAAGTTCTCATAAACTTATTTTTCTTCTTTATCTATTTCTGCTTGTGCCACCGTCAAGTTAGATGGGCAAACTACCTAGAAAGCTAAAATATTCAAAAACTTAATCAAACATTAAGTTGATCTAATTATATCATTTTTTTAATAATAAGTCATCCACTTTTGGCGAACTTTATGATAACTACAAATATATATCTACCAATATTGATTCCTTTAGTCGTAAACATTTATATTCTTTATGATGTTCCAAAAACCTATCAACATCATCCTTTGTTATAACAATTCTTGTTAGAAAAATATTATTATCATTATTTAATTGATTATCATCTTCATCATCTTCTAATAAATCATTTAAATAATTTAATTTCCAGTCAAATTTATCTTCTCTAACTATAATATTCTTAACAAACATATCAATTACTTCTTCTGATACATAATTTGCATTATAATTTAAATTATCAATTATATTTTGCTTTAAATTTTGTAATTTTGTTTTTAATAACTCTTTTGGCATTATACTTTGAGAATTAATTTCTTTATTTTTTTGTTCATAATTATGAATACATAGCTCAAACTCTTCTTTCTTTACTAAATAATTATCTTTATCAATCCTATCATTTAAGTACATATCCACCAATTTAGCAAGTTTTTTTTGATATGTGGAAATTTTTTCATTATTATAATTTATTTCTTCATTAACTTCATTTTCTAAATTGTCATCTTTAATTGTTTCATCAATTAATTGATTAGCCATTTCTATTATTCTTTCCTTATCATTCCATATTGTATCAAATATAATATTTGACATTATAATTAATTTCCATTCTTGAACAATAGAAGTATTACAAGAATCTGAAATATCCAATCCTTTCTTTAATCTAGTTTGTGTAGATCCAACTCTTCTCTGTTTATAGCATTGATAACAATAAGATATAGTACCATCATGTTGTTTATGATATTTCATTTTATTTAATTTTGATCCACAATTACATATCAATTTTTTTGACCATACATTTTTAGGAACTCCTGTCCCTACTTCCTTTTGTTCATTGATTTTTTTTCTTCTCTCACCAATAATTTCTTGCACTTTATCAAAATCCTCTTTTGAAATTAGTGGCTCATGTGTACCTTCAACAACAATTTTCTCTACTTCACCATTATTCTTTTTAGCCTTTTGTTCCAAATAGTCAGGAATATAACTTTTTCTATATACAATAGTTCCACAATAAAATGGATTTTGTAACACCCTTACAATATAGGAACAAGACCATTTTTTTAATCCCGTAGAAGTTAAATAACCTCTTTCTTCCAATTTATATTTAATAGAAGTCGATCCTTCACCCTTTAAGAATTCTGCAAAAATAAATTTAACTATTTCTGCTTGTTCTGGATTAACACTTACTTCCTTTGTAAATTTGTTATAATTGTATCCTAATATATTTCCATTTCCATAAAAAACTCCATTTTGAAATGTAATAGTTTGTCCTGCTTTTACTCTTTGAGATATTTTCTTACTTTCGTTTTGAGCTAATGTAGCCATGATAGTAAGTTTTAATTCTCCATCATCGTCGTTAAAAGTCCAAATATTATCTTCTGAAAAATAGACTTCAACACCTATTTTTTTTAATTTTCTCGTTTCTTGTAGAGTATCAACAGTATTTCTAGCAAATCTCGAAACTTCACGAGTTATTATTAAATCAAAACATCCATTTTTAGCATCATTTAACATTCTCATAAAGTTTTTTCTTTTTAAGGTTGATGTTCCTGTTATACCTTCATCAATGTATCTCTTATATAATTTCCAATCTGGATGTTGAGCTAAAATGTTATCATAATATTGCACTTGATTATCAAGTGCAGATAATTGAGATTCATGTTCAGTTGATACTCTTGCATATATTGCTACAGTTCTTTCCATTTTAGTCACATTCTTTCTTTTTCTAAATTAATTTTATTTTAAATATTCTCTAATTTGGAAGTGCGATTAGCATTTTTCATAAGAGATTCAAATTCTTTTTTTGAAATTTTATTTGTTTTATATAATATTTTAAATAACATTTTAACCATAGTAAGATTTAATTCTTCTTTAGTTTTATCTTCAAATTCAAATGGCATATTTGATTTATTATCGCTCATTATGCATCCCTTTTTTAACAAGAACAAAATACCAAAATAAATTTTGGCATTGGCTTACCTCACGGTAAGCTCTTTCTACTTCATAGGAATCTTAGA
>CALVRK010000061.1 GCA_944358565.1 uncultured Bacilli bacterium | reverse complement strand
TGTACCATCAACGATTTTACCGTTGATAATTTTAATATCAAACATGTCAGTAGTTCATCCTTTCTTTATTAGGAATCAATTTATTTTGTTATTTTTTTCAATTAAAGATGTATTTTTTTCAAATTTATAATATAATGGTAATATGGTAGTAAGGGAGTATAATTATGGAATCAGTACAAAAAAACGTAAAAGTAAATTTTGAAGCTATACAAATGTCTGATGACGGTAATCTGTTTCAAATCACCATTCAAATTCCTATGGAATTAGGTTGGATAGAAAACGTTAAATTCATATTAGATGAAAATAATAAAACGACGATGAATTACTGTGGTCAAGAAAATGGTATGGCTTTTTTCAAAATAAATGTATATTTACCTACTAAAGCCATATATCACTATTATTTTTCCTGGCAAGCTAACGGACAAACCATGTATTTAAAAAAGAAAAATCAAGATTTTTTTACTGCGCCATCCATAGATGAAAATTTTAAACTATCGGTCAACTTTGACGTGCCAAAGTGGGCAAAAGGTAAAGTTATGTATCACATTTTTGTCGATCGTTTTAGAAGAGGTAGCACAGAGCCGATGCAAGAAATGCCTAGAAGAAAAATTCATCATTCTTGGGATGAAGATATGATTGTTGGCCCTGATGAAAATGGTATTTGGAATAATGATTTTTATGGCGGTGATTTAAAAGGAATTGAAAAGTCTTTAGAATACTTAAAATCGTTAGGAGTTGATATTTTATATTTATCTCCTATAGTTCAAAGTCAGTCAAATCACAGGTATGATGCTGCCGATTATGAATTAGTCGATCCATATGCCGGAAATAATGAAGACTTAAAATCATTGTGTGAAAAAGCTCATGAATTAGATATGAAAGTAATTCTCGATGCTGTCTTTAATCACACTGGTAATGACAGTAAATATTTTAATGAATATGGAACATATCCAGAACTAGGAGCTTATCAGTCCTTAGATTCAAAATATAGCCCATTTTACCGTAAACACGACAATAATGGTCATACAGAATACGAATACTGGTGGGGTATGAAAAATCTTCCAGAATGCGATGGAAATGCTCCAGAGTGGATAGATTATATCACTGGTGAAAATGGTATTATTGATAAATGGTTTGATTTAGGTATTGATGGATTGAGATTAGATGTCGCTGATGAACTAACTGACAACTTTATCTCTTTAATCAGAAAAGCTGTTAAAAGAAATAAAAAAGATGGACTTATTATTGGTGAAGTTTGGAAAAATCCTATGAGAATGAATAGAGAATATATTTCATCTGCTAAAGAAATGGATAGTGTCATGAACTACCTATTAGTTGACGCATTGCTAAGATATTATAAATATGCGGATGTAAGCAAATTATCATCCATTATACGGGAAATTCTCACAGAATATCCAGACGACACAATTAAAACCTTAATGAATTTTACTTCTACCCACGATATTACCCGGGCTATTAATTTGTTTTCATGCAATGAATTTCAAGAATATGGTGAGTGGGGTTGGAATTTAAATAATAATGATAACAATTGGTGTAAAAATTACGTTTTAACTAGAGAACAGTATGAATATGGAAAACAAGTATATGAAGCATACGTTTTTGTCCTAAATTTTTTACCAGGTATTTTATCAATATTTTATGGAGATGAAGTTGGCCTTCAAGGTATGGGTAACCTCGCAAACCGTAAACCTTTTCCAAAGATTAATCAAGATGAAGAATTATTAGAATTCTTTAGAAAAATGGGAGAAATTAGAAAACAGGAAGAATTTTTAAGAGATGCAGACCTAGAAATAAAAGATATAAATGATAAATATATTATTTATGAAAGAACAAATGAAGAAAGCAGTATGTTAGTTGCCGCTAGTAGAATTAATGAAGACAGTGAATTTCATATTCCAGAAAAATATGCCCATCCATCAAAAGTATATACCTTAAAAAATTCAAGACCTGGACATTTAAAACCATATGGCGCGGTAGCCATCATAAGATAAGAAGTTTTTTATACTTCTTTTTTTCTTCACTATAAGGTATAATAATATCGGAGGGTAACATGAAAAAAGTATTAAGTTTCATTTTTATTTTTATATTATTTATGGTACGTGCAAACGCCGTAGAACTAGACGTATCATCGAAAAACGCTATTTTGTACAACATGGATACTGAAGAAGTCCTTTACGAAAAAGATGCCGATGAAAAAGTTTCTATCGCCAGTTTAACTAAAATAATGACAGCTTTAGTGTCCATCGAAAACATCGAAGACTTAGACGCTCAAGTTGTATTAACTGCTGATGACTTTGACGGATTAGTTGAAGCCAATGTTGTAACTGCCGGTTTTACTAAAGGCGAGGTTGTCACTTATCGAGATTTACTATATGGACTATTGCTTCCATCAGGTGCTGATGCCGCAAAGGCTTTAGCTAGAAATGTTGCTGGAAGCGAAGAAAACTTCATTAAAATGATGAATGAAAAAGTAAAGGAAATGAACCTAGAAAACACCAATTTTAGTACGGTTATTGGTCTAGATGATGATAATAATTATTCAACCGCTAGAGAAGTAGCTCTAATTTTTAAAGAAGCTTTAAAAAATGAAGACTTTAAAACGATCATTACGACTAAAGAATATACTTCTTCAGATGGTAAAGTAAAATTTCACAGTACAATTCAAAGTAATGCCAAAAAATTTGAAATAGATGTTTCTTATATTTTGGGTGGTAAAACAGGAACAACTACTGATGCTGGTTTATGTTTAGCCACCATTGCCAAAGAAAATGATGTTAATTATATGTTAGTAACTTTAGGTGCTTTATATGATAAAAAAGCTCCTCATAATATTGAGGATGCTCAAACAATATATGATTATTTTATTGAAAACTATGGTAATCATATGATTGTTGATAAAGAAACGCCATTTACTGAAATAAATGTCAAATATGGAAGCGAAAAAACTCTTAAACTATATCCTACTAAAAATATAACTAAGTATTTAGAAAATGATTATGATAAAAATGACATAAAGTATGTTTATAATGGTAGGGAAGAGATAACCGCATTTACTAAAAAAGGCGAGAAGCTAGGTACTTTAGAAATATATTATCAAGATGATTTAATAGATAAAGAAAATATTGTGTTAACAGAATCTCTGCAATTTAGTATTTTTGAATTTGCTAAAGAAAACATTGTTATCATTCTTAGTATAATAACTGTTGTAGTTATAATAGTTGTCTTTATTTTCAAAAGAAAAAAATCAAAATAACGAGCTGATAAAGCCCGTTATTTATATAATTCATTTTTAAGTAATTCTAAATTAGAATTCATAATTGTAAAATAATCTTCATTGTTAGTTCTTTGCGCTTCCGTTAAATTAGAAATTGTATTCCACTCTTGAGTTTCAACATTTGTATTTGCTATCAACTTTTTAACTGTCGAATTAGAATCTTCATTCGCTATAGTGAAGATATATTTAATCTCTCCATTATTAATCATATTTACTGCTTGATTATAAATTGCGTTGACATCACTATTACTTTCATCTAAAGAATAAACAGTTACACCATATTTTTCCAAATATTTAAATAAATTACTTGAAGCTATAATAGTTGTGCTATTTCCATTTGAAATTACTTCTTTAATTTTCGCATCTAAATTAGACGCCTCAACTTTTAATTCTTCATACTTTTCTTCGATTTGAGTATTTAAATAATAACTATCGATATATTCATTAAACCCACTTTTTATATTTTGAGCCATCATTAGAAAATTAGAAGGATCTAGCCACAACTCCTCAATACTATTGTTATATTCCATATATAAAGTCGTATCGATAATCTTTAAATCCTTATTGATCTTTCTCATTGGCTCAACATAATCTTTTTCATTACTCAAACCGTTAAAGATAAACAAATCTGCACTACTGTAATCTTGGGTTTGTTTTTCTGTAAGTTTATAGTTATTAATATTAACACCATCCGGATAAATACTATTTATCGTACTATATTCTCCATATAATCTATTAGTAATATACTCAGTAGGGTAATTAGTTGTGTAAATAGTAATATCTTCCATCGTATCTCTTTTTAAACAACCTGTTAAACTAAAAACTAAAATAGTCAAAATAAATATATTAACAATTCTTTTCATTTTTGTCCTCCTTAATAACTGGATTGTATCCGCTACCACCCCAGGGATTACATCTAAGTATTCTTTTTATTGCCATAATTCCTCCCTTAAAAGATCCATAAGTATTGATTGCTTCAATCGCATAATCAGAACAAGTTGGAATAAAGCGACAAGAAGAATGCCATGGCCCGGGTATTTTTTTATATAATTTAATTAATTTTATTAAAACCTTTTTCATATACTCTCCTTAATAATTATACTAAAAATAAAAGTAAATGTAAAAGGTAAATATCTATCATAAAAAAACATTTGACAAACAAACCAATAAAAAGTAATATATGAGTTGTTTAATCGAAAGGAAAATATTATGACAAATCAAGAGTTACAAACGTTATTACAAAATATGGATAAAAAAGACTTAGAATATTTACAGTATAATTTATCTTATTATTATGAGGATTATTTAAATGAAACGAGGGCAATTGACAATATGCAAAGGCAAGTAGATATTTGCGAACAGGAAAAGACAAGGGGCCCAAAGCCTGGTAAGAGAGAACTAGATATCTTAGAAAATCTAAATCTTGCAAAACAGTTACCTAAAAAAGGATGTTATAAAATTGAAGGCAAGCTAAATGAATCTCACAAAATAGATAGACTTATTATTGGTGGCGAGCAATTCAACACCTCTACATTAGATAGTCAAGCCTATGCTAAGTTATTTTTTAAGAAAGCTGGGCACGATTTACCTAATGCCATATTATTCTTATTAATAAGTATCCTGCTAATTAGGGTAGGTTTAGTTACTAGAATGCCTTTGTTAAATACTTTAGGAGTTATCAGTTTAATACCATCGATTTTAAATTTTGTTAATTATGTGACCAATGATACTCTAGAAAATAACCTTAAAAGACGAATTTCTAGAAGACAAATAAAGGTTTTTACTAAAAAACTCGCTAAAGATTATGAAAAAGAAAAAATTAATTCTCAAAAATTTCATGAACAAAATTTGATTTTCAACGAATCTAGACAAGGCATTTTTCGTGCTAGTTTAGAAATGCATCTAGAAAACAGAAACATTATAACTGAAGAAATAAAAAGTATTTTATCCAGCTATTTACCACCTTTAACTGAAGAGTTAGACAGTTCTTCTGAATCTTTAAGTGAAGAAGAGTTAAATAACGTTCAAACAATAGTTAAAGGTTATCAAAAGACTTTAAAATGATAGTCATTATTAAGTATAATGGCTTTTTGATTGGCATAAAACAGAATAATGTGCTAAAATAAAAATGGATTGTTAGAATAAAATTAAATATAGTATCTTTTAAAGAATATAAATAAGTGCTATAATATACGAGGTGATTTTAAGTGGAACTACTAAATAAACTAGGAATAAAACCTAATGATATTTCTTTATACGAAACTGCTTTTTCTCACACATCATATTCTAATGAACATGGAGTTAAAAGCTATGAAAGATTAGAATTCTTAGGTGATGCCGTTTTAGAACTATTGATGAGTGATTATTTATACCAAAGTAATAAATACAATGAAGGTGAAATGACGAAGATCAGAGCTCATTATGTTTGTGAAACAGCTAACTATGAGTATTCAATTAAATTAGGTTTAAACGAATATTTAAAACTTGGAAAAGGTGAAACCGAAAATGGTGGTAAATATCGTAAAGCTATAGTTTCTGATATTTTTGAATCGTTTCTAGGAGCTCTTTATTTAGACCAAGGTTTAGATAAAGTAAAAGAATTTTTTAGTAAACAAATCGTTCCAATAATTGAAAATCATGAAGTTGATTTCTTTGATGATTATAAATCAGCTTTACAAGAATTCGTCCAAACTGGTAAACGCAGTTTGGAATATAAATTAATAAGTGAAACTGGTCCGTCACATAATAGAGAATTTACAGTAGAAGTTATCATCGATGATATTGTCTACGGTACTGGTAAATCACATAGTAAAAAATCTGCTGAACAAGCGGCAGCAAAAGATGCCTTAAATAAAGCACAGAAAGGAAGTTTAGTATGGGAAGAGCATATGAAGTAAGAAAAGCAAGTATTCAAAAAACAGGAGCAGCCAAAGCTAAATTATATTCAATGTATGCAAGAGAAATATATCAAGCTGCTAAAAACGGAGGAACAGAATTAGAAGGAAATCCAACCTTAAAAAGACTAGTTGATAAAGCTAAAAAAGAACAAGTGCCAAATGATATTGTTAATAGAGCTATCGAAAAAGTAAATAGTGGAGCTGATGAAACTTATACTGAAGCTAATTACGAAATTTTTGGAC
>CALVRK010000060.1 GCA_944358565.1 uncultured Bacilli bacterium | reverse complement strand
ATCACAAACAATTGTTTTTGTAAATAACTTTTTGCAAACTTTTACCTTTTACAAAGCAAATTCCTAGTAAATAAAAAATAAGTCTATAATAAAATATAAACTTATTTTTTATTTATAAATACCAACAGCTGTTTCATTACTCTCCACATCTTTTAAAATAACAGCATTAGCTCCTATCTTAACATCATCGCCAATATTAATATTGCCAAGCACTTTAGCGCCCGCCCCTATCATTACTCTATTTCCAACATTAGGGTGTCTTTTACCCCATTCTTTTCCTGTTCCTCCTAAAGTAACTCCATGATAAATAATAACATCATCACCTATTACTGCCGTCTCACCTATCACCACTCCAAAACCATGATCAATAAATAATCTTTTACCTATAAGTGCGCCAGGATGAATTTCTATACTAGTAAGCCTTTTCCCAAATTCCATCCAAAATCTTGACCAAAAGAAATGTTTTTTTAAATAAAAATAACGTGAAAACTTATAAAAAACTAAAGCCCAAAAACCTGGAAATAAAAACACTTCTAACTTACTTTTAAATGATGGATCATTTTTTTTAACAGCTTCTAAAAATTCTTTATATAACTTCATTACATATCACCTATTATATGATATTAAAAGTTAAAAGTTTAAACTTAATTAAAAAGCTCAATTTTATTCCAAATTGAGTTTTTTGTTCATATATCTATAACTTATGTAGTAATAAACCCCGCCTATACAAGCTGTAAACACCATAAAAATTGTAAAGAAACTAATTAAATCCTTCATCATAAATACCTCATTATCTAAATCAGATATAAATGCTGGATCAATAAGAACAATCACACTAAGCACACCAAAGTAAATAATTTCCATTGCGAAATAAAATATTAAAGCGCATACTACTGAACTAACTAGTTTGTTTGAACTTTTACTATAACCAACACTAATAGCCGCATAAACCATTAAAATCGTAGTCAAATAACCAATAATACTATAAAATATCATAAATAGTAAAAATTCATAAACCTTCATTCCATAAATTGATAAACCAAGTACTTTTATAACTTCGCTAAATAACCCTTCTTGATAAAATGCAATTAATAAACTAATAAATAAAACCAAAGCTGTTAAAATAAGTGTAATAAGTGAAACTAAAACTTTAGAAACTAATAAAGTTTCTTTTTTTACTGGCAGTGTATGTGTTAAATAACCTTCATCTTTAAATAAATTTTCTAAATAATGTTTAACCGAAAATATTCCTGTTAATACAAAAGAAAAAACAGATACTAATACTAAAGCCACAACCATTAAACCACATATAATAGCAATAATCGAAATATTATCAAAAAATCCAAGCAATCTTACCATTACCCCAAGACCTAATAACACTGCATAAAGTGGAATTAAATATCTACATACTGCTTTCAAATCATACTTTAAAACTTGACCTAACATCTAAATTCCTCCCTAAATACCTCATCAATTGATTTACCACTTTCCTTGCGCATTTTATCCGCACTTTCACTTTTTATAATCTTACCATCATCGATAAAAATAACTTCATCTAATACTCTTTCAATGTCACTAATTAAATGTGTTGACATAAGTATTGTCGAACCTTCATCAAAATTACTTAAAATAGTATCTAAAATATAATCACGAGTTGCCGGATCAACACCACCCATCGGTTCATCTAAAATATATAGTTTAGCCTTTCTACTCATAACTAATACTAATTGAACCTTTTCCTTCATTCCTTTAGACATTATTGATAATTTATCAGCAGCTTGAATCTTTAAATTACTAAGTAACTTATAAGCTTTATCTTTATCAAAATCTTCATAAAAATCACTAAAATATTCAATTATATCTTTGACTGTTTTATGCATATTTAAATAAGTTCTCTCTGGCAAATAAGAAATTACCTTTTTAGAATCTACACCAATTTTATGACCATCAACTAATATTTCACCTTTATCTAAAGACAAAAGTCCATTAATAGCTTTAATTAATGTCGTTTTACCACTACCATTTTTACCAAGTAATCCAACAATCTTACCACTAGGTAAACTTATATTAACGTCTTTTAAAACTTCCCTTTTTCCATAATTTTTACAAACATTCCTGCACTCTAATAACAAATTATTCATTCCTTTCTATCATTTCCATAATTTCTTTTAAACTATAACCTAAATCTTTCATATCATTTATATAAATTATAGTTTTTTCTTTGGCTAAACTTTTCAAATAATCTTTAATTATTTTTTTATTTTCAGTCACAAATTTTCCATTAGTTCTTTCTGTATAAATAAGTTTAACCTCTTCTAGTTCACTCAAAGCCTTTTGAACTGTATTCGGATTAACTTTATACATGTTAGATAATTCTCTGACTGATGGAATCTTCTCTCCAGATAAATACTTACCAGTAACAATATCTAAAGCTAACTTTTGAAATAACTGTAAATAAATTGGTATCTCATTATTAAATCTCAATCAATCACCTCACTGTGCTAACACAATAATACAATAAAATTATAAATTTGTCAACAAAAAACTTACTTAAAATAAATTAAGTAAGTTAATAATCATAATGGCGGAGCAGGAGGGATTTGAACCCTCGCGCCGGTTACCCGACCTACACCCTTAGCAGGGGCGCCTCTTCAGCCTCTTGAGTACTACTCCAATAAGACTACGTTTATAATTTTACCTTAAATAGTCCAATATGTCAATCATTATCTTTTAAAATGTTTTCCTCTATAATGATTACTATCATTGCTTTCAGAATGATATTCATTAACATTATCATGTTTTAAAGCATATCTATAAGAATATTGTTCAACCCTTAAACTTTCTAAAGATATCCTATTAATCGCTCTAAAAATTAAACTACCACCGCTTAAAAGCATTCCACTCATTAAACTACTATCTGATTTAGTCAAAATACCATAAACCATACCAGCCATACCAACTCCAAACATATAAAGTCCACCACGAACATTATCCTCTTTTTTATCTATTTTATCATCAATAACCTCTAGACTCTCTAAAATATATCTTCTAGTCTGTTCCTTCATTACAACCACACCTCTTTAAAACACCGAAAATATTATATCAAAATATTTTTAAACTTAAAAGAAAAAACTCAAAAAAATGAGTTTTACATATCTTGTTTATTATTATCTTGAATGTGTGCGGGAGTAGCCGCTTCTTTTTTCACTGTCTCAACTAAAAGACTATTTGTTTTATTGTTATTTTTTTTGTTATTCTTTTTATTTTTACAGCTCATGAATATTACTCCTTTCTAATTTTATTATGAGCAATAATCAAATAAAAATACTTAATAAATAACATTTTTTAATAACCACTTTTATAATCTTCAATAGCCTGATTATACTCTTCTGACTTTCCATCGCCGTAATTTCTTTCATACCAAGCTTTCTCATCATCAGTTAAATCATTCCAATGTGTCTTTCCATCATTTCCATCATCAACAGAACCACTCAAAATAGTACAAACAACAACCACTGACAAAACTATTTTCCAAAAATGCTTTTTTAAAAAACTAAAAAAATATGATTCCTTCTTTGTAGAAAAAGTATAGTCAGGATTTTTAATTTTTCTTTTATAGTATTTCTTCACCCGCATAAACTCAACAGGATATAATAACCTACCATTTTCTAAAATCAAATCAACTATTTGCAAAGCCCGCTTAAAAATTTCAATACACTTATCTCTATCATCTCTTTTTCTATATTCTTCTGCAATATTTTCCAAATTTACTAAGTACTGACGTAAAGCCAAATTAACAGCTGTATAACAGTCAATATTTTCGTCACCTTGTAACACATATTGATATATATTTTCAATCTTTTTATTAATCTCAGAAAATTTATTTATATTATCCGAATCCACATCAAAAACTTCGTATATCTTATCAAATTCAGTCTCCAATTCCTTCGCACAATCAATAAAATTAGATTTTGTATTTTGCTTAATAAGTTTTCCATAAATAGAAACAATTTCTTCAGATACTTCTTTAAAAGTTTGTGATTTATTCATTATAACACCTCTACTATACAATCATTATCAAAATAAATATATCACAAATATATCAAAAAAGAAATACTAAAAAGTATCTCTTATCTAATCTTAATATGAATTTCTCTTAATTGCTTTTCGGTTACTTCTGATGGTGCACCCATCATCATATCTTGAGCATTACTATTAAGTGGAAATGCAATAACTTCACGAATATTAGGTTCATCCTTTAAAAGCATTATCATTCTATCTATTCCCGGAGCAATTCCAGCATGAGGAGGTGCGCCATAATGAAACGCTGTATAAAGTGATTTAAATCTATTTTCTAACTCTTCTTTAGTATATCCGGCAATCTCAAATGCTTTTTCCATAATCTCAACATCATGATTACGAACAGCACCAGAAGAAAGTTCCACACCATTACATACAATATCGTATTGATATGCTAAAATATCTTCTGTTTTTTGATTAAGCAAAGCATCCATTCCACCTTGTGGCATACTAAATGGATTATGGGTAAAGATGTATCTTCCATCTTCTTCGCTATATTCATACATTGGAAAATCGACAATAAAACAAAATTCAAATCTATCTTTATCAATTAAATCTAATCTCTCAGCTAAAGCTGTTCTAATTAAACCGGCTTGCGTACTTGCCGTAAGTTCATGCTTATCAGCAATAAAGAATAAAACTGATCCTTTTTTTAGATTAGCTTTTTCAATTAATTCTTTTCTCTCCTCGTCAGATAAAAATTTATCAATTGGACCTTTAAATGTCATGTCATCAAGTACACTTATATAACCAATTCCAGGCATACCTATTTTCTTCGCATAATCAACAAGTTCATTAAACCAAGAATTAGATTTACTAGCTATATCTTCTACAGCAATACCTCTAACAATAGAACCAGAAAATGGTTTAAATGTTGTATTTTTAAATACATCAGTTAAATCAATTATCTCTAAAGGATTTCTTAAATCTGGTTTATCTGTACCATATTTAGCCATAGCTTCTTTATAAGTAATTCTTCTAAAAGGCTTTGGTGAAACTTTTTTGTCTGAAAATTTAGTAAATGTTTTATACATTACATCTTCAGCTACTTCATAAACATCTTCAGCTTGAGCAAAAGCCATTTCCATATCTAATTGATAAAACTCACCAGGTGATCTATCCGCACGTGCATCCTCATCTCTAAAACAAGGAGCAATTTGATAATATTTATCAAAACCAGCTACCATAAGTAATTGTTTAAATTGTTGAGGTGCTTGTGGTAAAGCATAAAATTTTCCTTTATATTTACGGGAAGGCACTAAATAATCTCTAGCTCCTTCAGGAGATGAAGCTGTTAAAATAGGGGTTTGAATTTCTACAAATCCTTTTTCTTCCATAACATCTCTTAAATATTTAATAACTTTACTTCTAAATAAAATATTTTCATGAACTTTCGGATTTCTTAAATCTAAATATCTATATTTTAATCTAACTTCTTCATTAACATTAGTAGAAGTAATAACCTCAAAAGGTAATTCATTTTTAGCTTTTCCTAAAACTTCAAAATCACTAACTAAAACTTCAATTGTTCCTGTACTAATTTTTGGATTAAAATTTTCTTCATCCCTCATTCTTACAGTACCAGTTAAAGTTACAGCTGATTCTTTAGTTAAACCGTTAAATATACTATCATCGTTACTTACAATTTGTAAAACACCTGTTTCATCGCGAACATCGACAAAGATAACTCCCCCATGATCGCGAATGTTTTCGACAAAACCGCAAGCTTTAATCTCTTTACCAATACTTTTCTCAGTTAGCTCATTAATATATTGTGTTCTATATTTCATTGCCTTACCTCTTTTCTATTTCACTTGCCATAACATCTCTAGCTAAACTAGGGTTAGCTTTACCACCTGTTTTTTTCATAACCTGTCCAACTAAATAGTTTACCATATTAGTTTTACCATTTTTATATTGTTTTATAACATCAGGGTTTTCATCCAAAACCTCATTAGCTATTTTAACAATCTCACCTTCATCAGTAATTTGTTTTAAACCTTTTTCTGCTGCAATATCATGAGGAGATTTACCAGTTTCCAAACCTTCCGTAAATACGCCTTTAGCTTGCTGAGAAGAAATTTCTTTATCTTCAACCATTTTAATAAGCTCTGCTAAATGTTCAGGTGTAAGTTTTGCTTCATCAATCGTTAATTCCATTTTATTTAAATTACCTAGTAAATTAGTCGTAATCCAGTTAGACGCACTTTTAGGATTTGCTCCTAAACTAATCGTTTTTTCAAAAAACTCAGCTACTGGTTTTTCTTTAACTAAAATATTAGCATCATATTCAGAAACACCATATTCATTTATATACTCTTCTTTTCTTTCAAAAGCAAGCCTTGGAATACTCTTTCTAATTTCTTCTAACCACTCTTTAGAAATTTTAAACTTTGGAATATTAGGTTCCACAAAATATTTATAATCAATCGCATCTACTTT
>CALVRK010000059.1 GCA_944358565.1 uncultured Bacilli bacterium | reverse complement strand
CATTATATCATATATTATTCATGTATTAATATAACTTGGATAATTTTACAAATAATTTAATTTCATATATAATTATTCCTTGTAAAGGACTGATATTATGAACAGTGCACTTAATTATTATGAACTTTTGGGAATTAGTGAGACAGCAACTAAAGAGGAGATTAAAAAGGCTTATAAAACTCAGATGAAAAAATGGCATCCTGATATTAATAAATCGAAAGAAGCTCCCGAGATGTCTATTAAATTAAATGAAGCAAAAGAAACCCTTCTAGACGATGATAAAAGAAATGCTTATGATTTAAGTTTGAAAAAAGAAGTGAATGATAATTATAATAAATTTAATCGCAGTCAAAAAAGTAATGAAGATTCTTATACTAATTATGATTATACTACTCATACAGTTTATGAAGAAGCTAGGAAGGTTACTAAATGGGAATATTTTAAAGAATATTTAAAATTTAGTAGCGATTCTAATTTTAGAAAACTTTTAGCAATTATTGGGGTTAGTTTAGAAACTATGTTTTGTTTTATAATTAAAACATTATTAATTTCTTTGGCTATTATATCAAATTTTTGCAGTTATTTAATAATGATGACCTTTAGTTTATTAGCACCTATCTTAGGTTTACTTTTATTAATTGTTATTGGTACAATTATGACAAAAGGTTTCTTTGAATCACTTACTGATTTGGTAATTATTCAAGGTATATTGTTTTTTGTAATACTCTATATTTTAATGTTAGTACTACCTATTTTGTCTAGAAAAATTATATCACCAAAAGTGTTTGATATTTTATATAATAAGATTGATATTACTTTGTTTAAAAAATGTGTTGGATATGGAAAAAATGCTTAGTCTTAAGCATTTTTTATTAATTCTAAGGTATCTCTAGCTATCATTAACTCTTCATCAGTTGGAATAATATAAACTTTTACTTTTGAATTATCTGTGCTTATTTCAGTTTGCTTTCCACGAACATTATTCTTTTCTTCATCAATTTCAACACCTAAGCAAGATAAATTTTCGCAGACCATTTTACGAACTAATGGACTGTTTTCGCCTACTCCGGCAGTGAAAGCAATAACATTAGCTCCTCCTAATAATACATAGTACTCCGCAATATAATCAGTGATTCTTCTAACGTATTTTTTCATTGTTAAAATTGCTTTTTCATTTCCTTCATTACAAGCAGTTTCTAAGTCACGCATATCACTACTGATACCACTTAGGCCAAGAACACCACTATTTTTATTTAAATCATTAATAATATCGTTTATATCTTTATTTTCAGCTTCCATAACTGGAGGTAATATAGATGGATCAACATCGCCAGAACGAGTTCCCATCATAACACCAGCAAGTGGAGTAAATCCCATAGATGTATCAACGCATTTACCATCTTTAACAGCAGTGATTGAGGCACCGTTTCCAATATGACAACTGATTAACTTAAATTTATCAGTTTTTAAGATATCTGTCATAGTTTCAGTAATATAACGATGACTGGTACCATGAGCGCCATACTTTCTGATACCATATTTTTCATACCATTCGTATGGTACTGGATACATATATTCTACTGGATCCATTGTTTGATGAAATGCAGTATCAAAAACTACGGTGTTTGGAACATTTGGTAAAGCTTTTCTAAACGCTTCAATACCAAGCATATTGGCTGGGTTATGAAGCGGAGCAAAATGTTTAATTGATTCTAATTTTTCCATAACTTCATCATCGACAATGACAGATTTATCAAAGACATCTTTACCTTGAACAACGCGGTGACCTACTCCTTCAATTTCATCTAATGAATTAACGATTTTTAGGCCAATTAATTTTTCAAGTAAAATATTAACAGCATCGACATGACTCTTTAAAGAAACATCTTCTGTATATTTTTCACCATTAAATTTAATTGTGTATTTACCATCAATACCAATTCTTTCAAATACGCCACTAGCGATGACACTTTCATCATCCATATTGATTAAACTAAATTTTAAAGAACTACTTCCAGCATTAATTGATATTATTTTCATTTATTTACCTCCTTGATATATTGCTTTTCAGTATAGTTTTTATTTTTATCTAATTGTTTTTGTTTTTCGGCGGCAGTAATAGTATTAGTAAGTAATGTGGCAATGGTTACTGGACCAACGCCTCCTGGAACAGGAGTATATAAACTAGCCACGCTAGTTGGGTTTTCAATATCTCCTACTGGTTTACCATTAATATAATTATATCCTGCATCAATAACAACTGCACCTTCTTTAAGCCAATCTTTTTTTATTAACTCAGGTTTGCCGACAGCACCAATAACGATGTCAGCACTTTTAATTTCATCTTCTAAATTTTGAGTTTTAGTATGACAGATTGTAACTGTCGCATTTCTATTTAGAAGCATAGCAGCCATCGGTTTACCTAAAATTGGACTTCGGCCGACTACACAAGCTTTTTTACCACTAACATCTATATGATAAAAATCTAAAATATGCATAATACCGGTTGGGGTTGCGGCTCCAAAAGCCTCTTCACCAAAGGCCATTTTGCCAAAACTATGCGAACTCAAACCATCAACATCTTTTTCTAAAGCTATTTTATCAAAGCACTTTTTCTCATCGATGTTTTTTGGTAGAGGGTGCTGGATCAAAATTCCATTTACTGAAGGATCTTCGTTTAACACTTCTATAAGACTAATTAACCCTTCCGTTGTAAATTGAGGAAGAAAATATTCTCTAGTATAAATGCCTACCCTTCTGCATGCTTTACTTTTCATGTTGACATATGTCTTTGAAGCTTTGTCATTACCAACAATTATGGTGGCTAGTGTAACCTCTTCACCATAAGCCTCTTCATATTCATAAACCCTATTTCTAACGGCAGTTTCAAGGGTTTTCGAAACTAATTTACCATCTAAAATTTTACTTTCTATCATTTTTTCACCTACTTATATATGTGTTTATAAAAATTATAACATATATTATGCTTTACAAACAAGAATATTGCTTGTAATTTCAAAATAAATGGCGTCCGAAAGGAGAATCGAACTCCTATCTTTCCCTTCGGAGGGGAATACTTTATCCATTAAGCTATTCGGACATTATCTTAATTATATCACGAAAAAGCTCAGGACTGAACCTGAGCATCAATATTTATATCAATATTTTCTGTATTTTTTAAATTTTTATTTGTTTTGATAACAATACTTCTTGAATCTTCACTAGTTAAAGTATCACCTATATAACTAGTTAAAACAGTATCATTATTTTGTTTATCTTTTAAAGTGATGGTTATTGGAGATATTTCTAATGTATTTGATGTCATATTAGTAGCATTGGCGGTTACATAGAAACTATCATCCTGTTTAAATACTTTAATATCACTAAAGAGGATATGATTTTGAACTGTATTATCAAAAGTTAGATGAATTAACTTGGGATCCGTAGTTGGCTTTTCATCCTGCTTTTTAGGAATAAAGATATAAATAGCAATTACTATAATAATTAAAATTATGGCAATTATAGCTATCTTTAATGGCGTGATTGCATGGATATCTCTTTCCATTAATTAGCTTTCCAAGTTGTGAATACATCACAGCTACTAGATGAAGGTGCAGGATCTGGCATTTTCATTCTAACGATAGTTGGAATTTTAAAAGCACCACCAAAGGCCATACAAGTTCCCGGTTGTAAGGTTTTTTGTTTTTCAACAATATCAGCCGAGATATTTGGAAGCATTTTTGTTATATAATCTAAATCTCTTGGGTGAGTTATTTTAAATATTAAGAAGTTCGCACACTGTGAAATAACAGTATCAGAAATTTCAACTGGTCTTTGAGAAATTAAGTTGAATATTAATCCATATTTACGTCCTTCTTTTGCAGCTCTTTCAAAAATGTTGTATCCGATTAATTCAACATCACCATCATTTTGAACATATCTATGAGCTTCTTCTACAAAAATATGAAATGGAATGGATGCTCTATCTTTTAATCTTTTTGTAAAATTAAATAACATTTTAGTGTATATTTTAACAACAACTTTAGCAAACCAATCTTCAACATCTTCTAAGTTAAAGTTAATAATTTGAGCTTTTTTACCATTTTTAGCAACTAATGTAGCAATATAATTTTCCATAGTTATAAAAGTTGGGTAACGTAAATATCTAGAATTTTCAGATATTGTTAGTGAGTGAAGTCTTACTTTAAGTTCAATCGCATCGGCATAAGTATCAGTGTTATTTAATAGTCCTTCACTGATTAAAGTAAATTCTAAAGCTTTTTCTAAATCTTCTAAGGTATAGAATTTAATTTCTTTTGGTTCATATTTATCTAATGATTCATCAATAAAACTGGTAACATATTCAGTCATTAAAATGCTTTCTGGAAATTGTCCTTGAGTATCGATGGTAAAACATTCTCTAAATTTTCTAGTATAACCAATACCTCTAACAGGAGCTTCTAAGTTAAATTGTTCAGTTGAACATGTAGCTAAAATAGCGAAAACATCATTTCTTTTACTACTAGCTGTTTGATTTGTATATAAAATTGTCATAATAGCTTTAGCAATCAAATGATTTTTGTATTTAGTACTCATTTCATCATCTGAGGCGAAAATATTAACTAATTTTAGCATTCTTTCGATGATTGTTAATTGTGAGTGTTTATCAGCACGTAATAATAAAGCCATATCATCGATATCTAACAGCCAAAGTGGAATTGAAAGTATTTCACCATCTGTTTGGTTAACATTAGTTGTATAAAATTTAAAGTTTAAATTTGGATTAATTTGATTGATGTTTTGAAGGGCATTATGATATTCTCCATAAGCATCAAAAATAAAGAAATTAGAGCGAAATGGTAATAGTTTAGGGTTTTGAAAAACGTTTTGTAATAGTCTTGCAACACCACAAGATTTACCAGAACCACTGTTACCAAATATAGCCATATGACTACTAAATAAATCATTAATATCAACACTAATTGGATGGCTATCATAAAGTGGGCTTTCGCCAATTATAAAGGTTGATGCTGTATCATCACCTAGTATCAAACTAACTTCTTCCTCACTTATTAGTCTTAAATGTGAATTAAAGGTTGGCTTTCTAATGACACCACCAACAAACTTACCATTTGTGATTTCACCTAAGAATCTAATTTTAATAATTTCATCGCCGACGTCTTCGACTTCACCTAAAATTTTCTTTTTTTCATCTTCGAATACGACATGCATATTCATAATATTTGTAGAAATTGAGCCATCTTTTGGTGTTTCTACATGAGCCTCAGTATCACTGATATAAAGTATTTTTCCAAACATAATTTATCCTCCCCTATAATAACTCTTCTATTTTATTTTTTATTTTTGGATCTAAATCTTTAATTATATCTTTAATTTTTGCATAATTTTGATATTGTTTTAATATGCTTTCATAATGTATTAATTTGTTTTCAGCATCTTTAATTTGTTTATAAGCGGCATTTCTAGAAACATTTTCGTTTTCAGCTATTTCAGACAAAGTTAAGTTATCAAAGTAATAGTATTTGAAATAGGCTTGTTGCTTATCTGTAAGTAATTCGCCATAATAATCAAACAAATTTGTTAAATAAATAACTTTATCCATTATTCATCCATTCCTTTAAACAAACCATATATATATTTTTCAATATCAAACACTCTTAAATCGTCTTTAGTTTCACCTAGTCCGACGTATTTAACAGGAATACCAGTTTCTTCTTTAATAGCTAAAACAATTCCACCTTTAGCTGTACCATCTAATTTAGTTAACACAATACCGGTAATATTAGTAATTTCTTTAAAGTTTTTAGCTTGACTAATGCCATTTTGCCCAGTAGTAGCATCAATGACTAATAAGGTTTCATGTGGAGCATTAGGTATTAATTTTCCTATAACTTTATTAACTTTTTCCAGTTCTTTCATTAACCCTACTTTATTTTGAAGTCTTCCAGCAGTATCGATTAAAACGACATCGTATTTTTCATCTTTGGCTTTGGTAACCCCATCATACATAACACTTACGGGATCGGCATTTTCTTTTGAAACAATATCGACGCCTATTCTTTTAGCCCATTCATCTAATTGCTCTATAGCTCCAGCTCTAAAAGTATCACCAGCTACCATTAAAACTTTTTTGCCTTCTTCTTTTAATTTGTTGGCAATTTTTCCAATAGTTGTTGTTTTACCAGCACCGTTCACACCGACAAATAAAATAACGGTTGGCCCTTCTTCAGCATAGTTAATTTTATTAGTTATAATGTCACCATCAACATATATAATAAACATTTCATCGACGATAATATCTTTTAATTCATCAGCTGTTTTAATATTTTCTTTTTTAACACGTTTTTTTAATCTATCGATGATTTCCATAACGGTATTTACACCAATATCGGACATAATTAGTATTTCTTCTAAGTTTTCAAAGTATTCATCATCAACTATTTTGTGGTTTTTATTTAAATTTAATAAAGCTGTTAAAAAATTATCTCTTGTTTTTTCTAACCCTTTATCATAAACTTCAACTTCTTCTTTTTCTTCTTTTTTAAAAATATTTTTAAATTTGTCAAATAATCCCATGTCTATCACCCTGTTACTATATAAATTTTACACTATT
>CALVRK010000058.1 GCA_944358565.1 uncultured Bacilli bacterium | reverse complement strand
GTGGCGACCATCCGATACTGGTCTATGGAGGAGTCTAAGATTCCTATGAAGTAGAAAGAGCTTACCGTGAGGTAAGCTAATGCCAAAATTTATTTTGGTATTTTGTTCTTAAATGGATGATGATTAAAAATGAATTATTTAGAAGCAATTAAGATAGCTTTTTTAACGTTTCCCTTTTTAGCCTTTTTATTTACTATTCCTTTTATATTATGGCAATATCATAAATATGGTTCAATTCATAAACTTAGAATTTTAATTATTTATTCTTTTATTCTTTATATGATATCTGTATATTTTTTAGCAATTTTTCCACTTCCAGATAAAAGTGATATAGATATGGATAGTCCGGTGGCTCAATTGATTCCATTTACTTTTATTTTTGATATTATAAAAGATAGTGCGGTTGATAATGTTTGGATGCTTTTTCAAAAGCCTAGTGTTTATACAGTTTTATTTAATATTTTAATGTTTGTGCCGCTTGGGATGTATTTAAGATATTATTTTAAAAATGATTTAAAAAAGACAATATTATTTAGTTTTATATTTAGTTTATTTTTGGAGATAACCCAATTGACTGGTTTATATTTTATGTATCCGCATCCGTACCGATTGTTTGATGTCGATGATTTAATGATCAATACTTTAGGAGGTACTGCCGGTTATTTGTTTATGGGAATATTTATAAAGTTTTTACCATCTAGAGATAATATAGATCTTAAATCTTTGGAAGAAGGTAAAAAGGTTAGCGGTCTTAGAAGAATGACGAGATTTGGATTGGATATGTTTTTATGGATGATTTTTACAGGAATTTTAACTTGTTTAATTGATGAGAGGTATATATTATTTATTTCATTAATTATTTACTATGTGATTATTCCGTTTATATTTAACGGACAAACACTAGGAAGTAAATTTTTAAATATGCGATTAGTGTTCCTTAATAAGAGACTTTTAAGATTATTTTTTAGAATAGTATTAATTATTTTGTATTATGTGATAATACCATTTAGTTTGGGATTTTTGTTTATTTTTGCGATAAAGCATTTTAGTTTACCTAATATATTAGTATTTGTAATGGGAGCAATATATGTTTTATTACTTGGAATATTCTATTTAGTGAATGTAACTAATATATTTAAAAGAAAGATTTTGTTTTATGATAGAGTTTTAAATGGTGAGTATGTTAGTACGATTGGTGAAGATGATTTACATGGCAAGGATGAAAATGAGCAATAAAACTTCGTTTTGAAAATATAAACGAAGTTTTTATAATGGCTTATAATTTTTGATAATGTTTTCCGCAACTTTAATACCATCGATAGCTGAAGTTGTAATACCGCCAGCATACCCAGCACCTTCACCACATGGATATACACCTTGAATATTTGAAGTAAAGTTTTCATCTCTCATTATTTTTATTGGTGAAGATGTGCGTGATTCACAAGCAGCTAAAATAGCATCATCAGAGTCAAAACCTTTGATTTTAGTGCCAAAGTTTTGAATACCTTCGATTAAGGCTTCAGAGATATATAGTGGAAAAATATCCCTTAGATTAGTTAAGGTGTAATTTCCTTTAAAAATTGGATCTATGGAGTTTAAGTTTTCACTTGGCTTATTTTTGACAAAATCTTTAAATAATTGAATAGGAATATTTCCATTACCAATTTCGTAAGCTTTCTTTTCTAATTTTCTTTGAAATTTAATACCATCTAATGGATTTTTACCATAGTCTTCTGGTGATACGGTGACGATAATGGCACTATTGGCGTTTTTACTATCACGATTATGATTACTCATACCGTTAACTGCCAGCATTCCTTTTTCAGATGAGGCATTTACGACATAGCCACCTGGACACATACAAAATGAATAAACGCCTCTTTTTTTAGAAGTTTGATAGGTTAATTTATATGAGGCAGGTGGGAGGTTTAAGTGATTGGTACCATACTGTGAATAATTAATTAAAAATTGTGGGTGCTGGATACGAATTCCAACAGCAAATGGTTTAGGTATTATGTTTAGTCCTTGGTTTAATAACATTTCGAAAGTATCACGACTACTATGACCTAAAGATAAAATTAAATGTTCACAAGGGATTATGTCTTGATGATTAATTTCGATATGGGTTAATTTGTTTTTATCGGTTATGATATTGGTTAAGCATGTTTCGTATTTTATCTCTCCACCCATATTTATTATTTCACCTATCATATTTTTGATAACATCTCTTAATAAGTCAGTTCCGATATGTGGTTTATTTAAGTATAAAATATCTTTAGGTGCGCCATTTTTAACGAAGATTCTTAAAACTTCTTTATTACGGTTAAATTTATCTTTATTACCGGTATTTAATTTACCATCGGAAAAAGTTCCAGCGCCACCGGCTCCAAACTGAACATTGGAATTTAAATTTAATTTGCCAGTTTCCCAAAATTTTTCCACAGTTTTAATACGGTGGTCAATATTTTCACCACGTTCGATAATTAATGGTTTATATCCAACTTTTGCTAACATATATCCCGCAAATAATCCGGCTGGACCACTACCGACAATAATAATTTGGTGGTTTAAAGGATTATTTCCTGGTTTAGGTAGTTTATATGTTTCATCTGGCGATTCAGTAACGTCTTTTAAATGATGTTTTAATGTTTGCTTTTCATTTTTGATATTGGCATCTATTTCATAAACATACATTAAATTATCTTTTTGTCTAGCATCGATAGATTGTTTATTAATTTTAAAATCTAGGATATCATTTTCTTTGATTTTTAATTTTTTGGCTATTTTAGTTTTTAAATCATTTTCGCTATGATTAACTGGTAATTTTATTTGTCTTATTCTAAGCATTATTTCACATTCTTTCCAGCTATAATACCACTCATCCAAGCCCAGCCTAAGTTATATCCACCGCAATCTCCATCAATATCGATAATTTCACCGGTAAAATATAAGTTTTTAACTTTTAATGATTCTAAAGTTTTACTATTTATTTCGGTTAAAGGAATTCCGCCTGAACATACTTGAGCGTGATCTAAAGTGTGAACATTCAAAATTTGAACCTTAAAATCAGTTAATGTTTTAATTAGATTATTTAATTCATTATCAGTTAAGGTATTTAAAAGTAAATCTCTTTTTAGACCTGCTTTTTTAAGAACAATATCTACAAGTTTATAGTGCAGTATGGCTTCTAATAATTCACTGATGGTTTTGTGGTAGGAATTTTTGTTTAAAGTTTGTAGAAAGGTTTTAGGATTATTGGTAAGTGGTAAGAAGTTGATACTGATAATGACATTTTTGTTTTGATTTAAAGCTTTAGTAGCTTCTCCACTTAAATTAAATATACATATGCCGCTAAGCCCATAGTTAGTTAGCTGAATTTCACCAGTTTCACTTTTAATATAATTATTATCGATTAATAAACTTGCTTTAACGTCAGTTCTGATGCCACTCCAGTTTTTGAAATAAATTTCATTTCCTTTTAACTGAACTAAAGAAGGGAGTGGTGTGATAATATTATGACCTAGTGATTTGGCTAGTTCATAACCTAAGCCATCAGAGCCTGTTTTAGGCGATGCTTTAGAACCTGTCGCAATAATAAGGTTTTTGGCTTTAATTTTTTCTTGGCCTGGATTAATAATAAAGCAATCTTTTTTAATTATTTTTTCCACAGTAATGTCGTTTATGATTTTTATATTTAATTTTTTACATTCTAAAAGTAAAGCGTTTTCAACAGTAAAAGCTTGATTAGAAAAAGGATAATAATATCCGTTTTTAGTTTTATAAGCTAAACCTAAAGAATCAAAAAACTTTAAAATACTATTTTTTCTTTCATCAGTAATAAATTCTTTTAATAAATTAGGATTAGATGAGTGATAGTGTGATATATCTTCATCGGTATTCCAAAAGTTACATCTACCATTACCAGTTATTAAAATCTTTTTACCGCATTTATTATTTCTTTCAATGATTGTAACATCTTTGCCATTTCTAGCTGCTGTAATAGCAGCCGTTAGACCAGAGGCTCCACCACCAACAATAACAACTTCTTTCATTTAAATCACCATAAGTATTATAACATATTTGCTTGAAAATAACTTATTTGCGTGCTAGTATGGAGATGGAAGTGATAGTTATGGTATATATTACGGGTGATAAGCATGGGGAATTTAGAAGTGTTTTTGCTTTTTGTGAGGATAATAGTACTAAATTAGATGACATTTTGATTGTTTTAGGAGATGCAGGTATTAATTATTTTGCTAGTAAAAATGATTATAAGTTAAAAGATAAGCTACAAAATCTTAATATAACTTTATTTTGTATTCATGGTAATCATGAAGAAAGGCCTTATAATATCAGTACTTATAAGACTAAGGAATTTCATGGTGGATTGGTTTATTATGAAGAAGATTATCCTAATATTTTGTTTGCGGATGATGGAGAAATATATGATTTTAATGGTAAAAAGACTTTAGTTATTGGTGGAGCTTATAGTGTAGATAAGAATTTTAGAATCATTTATGGTTATAATTGGTATGAGAGTGAGCAACCTACCGAAGAGGTTAAAAATAAAGTTAGGAATGTTTTGAGTAAAAACAATTATAAGGTGGATGTTATTTTATCTCATACCTGTCCTTATAAATATCTTCCAAGAGAGACGTTTTTAGAAGGAATAGATCAATCTAAGGTAGATAATTCCACAGAGTATTTTTTGAATGAAATCGAGGATAAAACTAATTATGATAAGTGGTACTGTGGGCATTACCACACAGATAAGAAAATAGATAAAGTAAGATTTATGTTTCATGATGTTTGTATCTTTAAATAAAACTAGAAAAATGTTTGGTTGAAATTGAAAAAATAAGGCAATTGCTAAATATTTTTATATGATTATCTTATTGATTTGGAATAAAATTAGAGGTATGTTATAATCTATTTAGAGGGTGATTATATGCATTTTCTTAAAAATTTTGTAGCAGGTTTATTTACTTTAATTTTTGGAATTTTGGTGGTTGCAACTATATGCGTTTTTAGTGTAAGTGCTTTTGCGACTAAAGATAATATTGTGGATAAAATGAAGAGTGTAGATATAATAACTGAGGTTAAAAAAATTAGAAATAGCGGCAGTACAGAAGGCGCTAGTGGAGTTACTCAAGTTATTGATGAGATGTATTCTTTAGCTTCACAATTTTCTGTATCAGAAGAGGTAGTTGATCAAATTATAGATTCTAGGATTACTAAAGAAATTGTTGGTGATGCTGTAGGTAATTTAACAGACTTTATAGTTAATGGAGAAGATACAAAAATATTATCAGAAGAAGATGCTTATAATTTAATAAACGATAACTTAGATGATGTTTTAGATGAAAATAATATATCAATTGATGATGGTCAAAAAGAAAAATTTTTAAGAGAAGTAAAAAAACAACTTCCTGATATTGTTGAAGTGCTTCCTACTTCTGAAGATTTAATTGGAAGTAGTTATGGAGATAATATAGAGAAAATACAAATTGTTTTTAGTGATAATACAAAAATATTTTTATGTGTGGCTTTAATTATAAGTGGTGTTATAGTAATTATTCTTAAGAGAAAAGAATTTGAATGGTGCACTAATTTAGGTGTTTCGTTATTAATTTCTGGTTTAATAACAATTGGTGTCGCACTTTTAATGCCAGGTTTAGTAGTCGATATGTTGGGTGAAGCTGAATTATCAATGTTTGCAACTACGTTAACGGATTTTGTAACAATACCAATTTTATATAGTGGGGTTGGGGTTCTTGTTTTCGCAATCATTTTACTTATCTTTTATAAGATTATGGGAAATAAAAAAATTAAGAGTTAAACAGTTTCTTTGTCTAACTCTTTTTTGTTAGTTCTATTTAATATATAATCGGTACTTACCCCATAAAAATCAGCTAATTTAATTAATAAATCAATTGGTATATCTCTTTTACCACTTTCGTATAAACCATATTGTTGTCAGGTTATTTTTAATATGCTGGCGACTTCTTTTTGATATAAATCGTTATCTATGCGCAAATCCTTAAGTTTTTTTAAGTACATTTTCTTTGCACCCCTGATAAAATTTTATCAAGAATTTATTTGAATACATTGACAGGCATTCATTTGAATGCTAATATTGAATTATAGAGTAAGAATATAACATTTAGTGTTATTGTTTGTTATATTTTTTGAATAAATAAAAATATTTTATTCATAATAGTAGTAAAGGAGAATGAAAAAGATGTATAAAAGATTAAATAAAACTCAGCGTAATTATATAATCGCAGGGCTATGTATGATATTAGTTATAATGGGAGTAGGATATGCAGCTTTTAGTAGCCAACTTAAAATATCAGGAACTTCCAATATAACAAGTAATTGGAGTGTAAAAATAACAGATATACAAAGCAAAGTAGTAAGTGGAACACCTAGTAATATATCAGAGCCAACCCATACAGATACAACGGCAACATTTAAGACAAAATTAGTATTACCAAATGATACAATGCAATATGATATAACAGTATCTAATGAAGGGGATATTGATGCGAAGTTAGATAAGATAACTGTACCAGAAAGTAATAATCCAGCAATAGGATTTGAAGTAAGTGGAATAAGAGAAGGAGCATTATTAAAAGCAGGTAATACAGCACTCTTAACAGTAATAGTAAAATATAATAATGTAACAGA
>CALVRK010000057.1 GCA_944358565.1 uncultured Bacilli bacterium | reverse complement strand
ATGTACCTTTAGATGATATTTCGAAAGCTACAGGGCTTTCAATAGCTGAAATAAAAGCATTAAAATAAGAGCTTGTGTTACGCTCTTTTTTTGATTAATTTTTTAGCTTCTTCAATACTTTGTATATTTTCTTGATATTTTAAATATTCTAAAGTTGGATTTTGTTTCATTTGATTTAAATATTCTTGGTAAAATAGATTGTATTCTTCTAAAGTTAAAGGAATGATATCAGTATTTAGATGTATTTCTTGAGGATTTCTTAATAAATCATATTTTAATATTATGGGACAGTTATTAGTATAGACAAATGTTAAATCAGACTTAATATTTACTGAATTTCCATTATGTTTATATATTACTTCCGGTTTATTTTTTTTCCCATACATGTATTCATATTCTTCATCCTTTTCAGTTTTTTCTTCGTTTTTAACAGTTATTTCAATTGTAGTTGGATTATTAATATGAGAATAATTACCAGGAACAATTGTTAAATCGTAGAAATTTGGTAGAGCTATTAAAGCCTCTGTCGGATGACCAATGATATGTAATTCTTTTTCTTTAAAAACAAAATAATTCATATTTTCATCATTATTTACTTTAACTTGAAACATATTTTCATCTCCTTTGAGAGATAATAATAACATTTTTCATAAAAAAATTCAAGTTACTTTAAAAATGCTTAAATTTAATATATAATGGTTATATATAAAGGGGATGATGAGTCATGGATATAGAATTTAATTCTTTGGAAGAGTTATATAACCGTTTAAGACCAGCTTTAAATGCGAAGATGAGTGAGCTTACAGCTAATGGTTATGGGTATTTAAAACCAGAAGATATATGGAATTATTTGAAAGAAAAGAAATGGAAAAATAGCCATGATTTAATGCTTAGTGATATGGTAAGTGATATTTTAAATAGTGATAATGCACTTATCGATGATTATTTTAAAGAAAAAATAAACGAGAAAAACCGAAAAGTTTATTTGGATATTTAAGAGGTGATAAGATGAGTAAACATCAAAAAGATTTAACTATCGAAAAGTTAATGGATAAGATTAAAACTTATATTACTGATGAGAAGGAATTATCTGTTATCGATAAAGCTTACAAATATGCTTATGAAAAACATTTTGGTCAAAAACGTTTAACGGGTGAAGAATATATTATTCATCCACTTAATGTTACATATATTTTAACGAGAATTAGTGCGGATTATGAAACCTTATCAGCAGCTCTACTTCACGATGTAGTAGAAGATTGTGGGGTTTCGGTTAATGAGATAGAAGAAAATTTTGGACATAATATAGCCATTTTAGTTGATGGGGTTACAAAGATTAATAAACTTAATTTGTCTGGGACTACGGAAGCTTTAATTAATAATCAAAGAAAGATATTAGTTGGTCTTTCAGAAGATGTTAGGGTTATTATTATAAAATTAGCTGATAGGCTTAATAATATGCAGACGTTATTTGTTCATAGTGAAAAAAAGCAAAAAGAAACAGCTAGAGAAACTTTGGATATTTTGACGCCAATTGCGGATAGACTTGGTATTAACAGTATTAAACAAGATTTGGAAGAGTTATGTTTGCGCTATTTAAAACCAGGTGAATATTATGATATTGTTGAGAAATTAAATGCAACTAAAGCGGAACGTGATAATAGTGTAGCTAAAATGATTGAAAATGTTTCTGATCTTTTAAACAAACACGATATTAAACATGAGATTTTTGGACGATCTAAAAGTATTTATAGTATTTATAAAAAACTAGAAAAAGGTAAAAGGTTCAGTGAAATATATGATTTATTAGCACTTAGAATATTAGTAGATACTGAGCAAGATTGTTATCAAGCTTTAGGAATTATTCATTCTAAATTTAGACCAAAACCAAAACGTTTTAAAGATTATATTGCAATGCCAAAGACAAATATGTATCAATCTTTACATACGACAGTTTTTGGGGTTGATGGTCAACTTTATGAAATTCAAATTAGAACTTATGAGATGGATAGAGTAGCAGAATATGGTATTGCGTCTCACTGGTCTTATAAAGAAAAAGGTTCAGTTAAAGCGGTTATGCAAAATGAGATGGAGCAAAAATTACAGTTCTTTAGAGCTATTATGGATCTAAAGAAAGAGCAAGAAAATCCTGAAGATTTTGTAAATACAGTTAAAGAAGAGGTTTTTCATAATACAATTTATGTATTTACTCCGCTTGGAGATGTTATTGAACTTCCTAATGGATCGACACCAGTTGACTTTGCATATAAAGTACATACAAATGTTGGTGATAAGACAGTAGGAGCTATTGTTAATTCTAATATGGTACCCCTTGATTATAAACTTAAAAGTGATGACATTGTTAAGATTATAACTAATAATAATTCGGCTGGTCCTAGTAGAGAATGGCTTAACTTTGTTCAAACAACTCATGCTAAAAATAAAATAAAAGCTTTTTTCAATAGAATTAATAAAGAAGAAAATTTAAAAAAAGGTGAAGATATTTTAAGTAAGGAATTACGTAAACAAAAAATTAGTAATGATGAGTTTTTTGATGATGAAAAATTTAAAAAATTGCTTAGCGATTTAAAATTTAATTCAGCTAATGAACTTTATGGTAATTTAGGTAGCGGTAAAATATCAATTAATACAGTTATGGATAATTTCTTGAAAAAAGAAGTTTCTAAAGAAGAAAGAATTCTCGAAAAAGCTACTAAAGGAAGTCAAAAGCAAAGTTCAAGCAACAGTTTAATTGGTGTAGCTGGCATAGATGATATTAAGGTTAATTTAGCTTCTTGTTGTAATCCAGTTCCAGGAGATAGAATTGTTGGCTATATTACTAAAGGTTATGGTATTACAGTTCATAGAATGGTTTGTCCAAATGTTTCTAATTTGGATGAACGATTAATCGAAGTTAAATGGAATACTGATACAAGTAAACTTCCAACAAACATTTTAGTGAGATCTAATAGTGATAATAATTCGCTAATTAATATTATTTCTAAAGCGGCTAATAATGATATTCCAGTTAGAAAATTTAATAGTCACCGCTCTAAAGAAGATGATGCGATTGAAATGACTGTTCTTGTTAATAATAAAGAGCAACTTTTAAAACTTATGAATGATATTAAAATGATTCCCGAAGTTACAGATGTCGAAAGGTTAATTAAATGAGAGTACTTGTTCAAAGAAGTTTAAAATCTAGTGTATCAGTAGATAATAAAATAGTGGGTAAGATTGATTATGGCTTAGTATTATTAGTCGGTTTTACTTATGGTGATAATTTAGAAGAGATAGATTATTTAATTAATAAAGTTTTGCATTTGCGAATTTTTGATGATGAAAATGGTGTTATGAATAGATCTATTTTAGATGTTCAAGGCTCTATTTTAAGTATTTCACAGTTTACACTTTATGCGGATACGAAAAAAGGACATAGGCCTAGTTATGTTAAAGCATTAGATAGTATAAATGCTTTAAAATTATATAAAATATTTAATGAGAGATTAAGTAAATATGTCAAAGTAGAAACTGGTGAATTTGGCGCGGAGATGAAAGTTAATATTACAAATGATGGGCCAATTACAATTCTTTTAGAAAAGGAGCGGACAGATGATAAAAAATAGGATTGATTTTAAATTAGTTAATGTTGTTTTGCTTGTCCTGATAGTGTTTTTAGTTTATCAAGCTAAAGATTTTTGGTTTGGTGCTGTAAGTTTAATATTTAAGATTTTACTGCCATTTTTAATAGCTTTCGCAATTGCCTATGCCTTTTATCCAATTGTCAAAAAGCTGACTGATAAAAAAATTCCTAAAGCTTTAGCTATCCTTTTAGTAGTTGGTGGAGCTATTGGAATTATCTGTTTGATTTTAGCTTTAATCACACCAACAATTATGTCACAGCTTACAAGTTTATTTAATGGAATTATATCTTTTTTAAGAGAATTGTCATCTGACTATAATGTTGATTTTAAAGATATTCAAAACACTTTATCGATAAGTTTCAATGATACTTTAGAAAAACTTGGTACTTATATTTCTAATGGTGCTTTAAGTTTTATTGGAGTATCAATAGATTATATTTCAAAAATATTTATTATTTTAGCTTCTTTTGTTTATTTCTTGGCTGATATGGATAAGATAAGAGACTTTATTAAAGAGTATTTATCCCATAAATCTAAAAAAATTTATAATTATGTGGCAACAATTGATGATGAGATGAGAAAATATATTGTTGGTTTTATGAAGATTGTAATTATTTCGTTTTTTGAATATACGATAACTTATACTTTGATTGGTCATCCAAATGCGTTGATGCTTGGAACACTAGCTGCTTTAGGTAATTTAATTCCTTATTTTGGGGGAATTATTACCAATGTTATAGCAGCGGTAACCGCTTTTGTAATAAGCCCCGCTTTATTTATTAAAACATGTATTATCTTTATTGTCTTTTCGGCAGTTGATGGGTATATAATTAATCCGTTTGTATATGGTAATAGTAATAAAGTTCATCCATTAGTTGTTATTATTTCAGTGTTTGCGGGAGGTATATTATTTGGAGTACTTGGGATTGTAATTTCTCTTCCAGTAGCTATTATAGCAATTGCGACATTTAAATATTTTAAAAAAGATATTATGAATATTAATAAAATGAGAAAAAAATACAAAATTATTAGATAAAGTTTAATTTCTTGCATATAATATCTTTGACAAGTAGGTTATAAATGTGTTAATATTAATTTGTAAATCGATGAAGAAAGAATATTAAATATTCCCTCATATAAAGCGAGCTTGGTTGGTGGAAGCAAGTTATGATAGTATTTAATTCCTACTTTCTAAGAGAAGTGTAAACACTTCCGGGTAAAACCGTTATCTTAAATCAAGTTAAATAAAAGGATGGTACCGTGCTTAAGCACTCTTTTGTATCATTCTTTTTTTGCATATTAGGAGGATTTTTTATGAAATTAAGTAATAGTTTTTTCTACACAATTAGAGATGACATTAAAGATGAAGATAGTAAAAGTGGTAATTTATTGGTAAGAAGTGGCATGATTAAAAAAGAAGCTAGTGGCGTTTATATGTTCATGCCTATGGGACTTAGAGTTAAAAGAAAAATTGAAAATATTATTAGACAGGAGATGGATAAAGCGGGGGCTAATGAAGTTTTAATGCCTGCTTTAATACCTAGTGAGGTTTTTAAAATGTCACATAGATATGACTCTTTTGGGCCTGACATGTTTAAATTAAATGATAGAGGAGATCGTGAGTTTTGTTTAGGCCCTACTCATGAAGAATTATTTGTCATGGCAGCTAAAGAGAAAATTAAATCATATAGAGATATGCCATTTAATATTTATCAGATTCAAGATAAATTTAGAGATGAAGCAAGGCCACGTTTTGGTTTAATTAGAACAAGAGAATTTACGATGAAAGATGCTTATAGTTTTGATACTGATGGTGATGCTGGAGAGGTTAGTTATCAAAAGATGGTTGAAGCTTATAAGAACTCATTTGATCAAATGGGGATAGACTACCGAATTGTCCGAGCTGATACTGGCGTTATGGGCGGCGATTTATCTGAAGAATTTCAAGCCGTTACAGATATTGGAGAAGATGTTTTAGTAATGTGTGATAGCTGTGATTTTGGCTCTAATATTGAAGTGGCTTCTGTTAAAGCTGAAGAATTTTTAAAAGAAGATAAGAAGAAAATAGAAATGATAGAAACACCAGGGGTTAAGACGATTGAAGATGTGACTAAATTTTTAAATATCGATATTAAAAAGACAGTTAAAACTTTAGCTTATAATGCGGATGGTGAGATTATCTTTGCGGTTATTAAAGGTGATAGAGAATTAAATGATACTAAATTACGCAAGTTACTTAATGTTAGTGCGTTAGAGATGGCAACAGAAGAAGTGCTTAAAACAGTTACAGAGGCATCTTTTGGTTCTTTAGGTCCTATTGGTGTAAATGTAAAAATAGTTATTGATAATGAAGTTACTAATATGAGTAATTTTGTATGTGGGGCTAATAAAACAGGTTATCATTATATCAATGCTAATTTAAGTGATTTTGATGTTTATATGCAAGGTGACATTGTAAATATTCGTGAAGGTGATACTTGTCCACATTGCGGCGGAACTATTTATTTTAAAAAGGGAATTGAGATTGGTAATACATTTAAACTTGGAACTAAATATTCTTTAGCTTTGGATTTAAATTATTTAGATAAAGAAAATAATTTAAAACCGGTATATATGGGATGCTATGGTATTGGAATAGCTAGATGTATGGCAGCAATAGCTGAACAAAAAGCGGATGAACATGGTCTAGTATGGCCAGTTTCGGTTGCCCCTTTTACTGTAGGAATTACAGTTATTAATGTTAAAGATGAGGTTCAAATGAAAATAGCTAGTGATTTATATGAAAAATTTAATAAAGAAGGTATTGATGTTTTATTTGATGATCGTGATGAAAGGGCAGGAGTTAAATTTAAGGATATGGAATTAATTGGTATTCCTTATAGAATTACGGTTGGTAAAAAGGCTAATGAAGGAATATTAGAACTAAAGTCTCGCGATGGTAAAATTAATACTGAAATTTTTAAAGATAAGATTGTTGATGAAATCAAAAAATATTTATAAAAGTTCAAATTTTGGACTTTTTTTGTTGGGGTTAAAGGAAAATTGTTATTTTGCGCCGTATATTAATTATAGTAGGAGCAAAAAGGAGGATTTATGAATAAAGAATTAATTAAAGAAGA
>CALVRK010000056.1 GCA_944358565.1 uncultured Bacilli bacterium | reverse complement strand
AAGAAGAAAAGATTATTTGTGACTGTCCAAATTGCGATGGCAAAATAACCCTAAAGAAAACAAGAAAAGGCAAGATATTCTATGGATGTAATAACTACCCTAAATGTAAAACAGCTTATTGGGATAAACCGATTGGTGAAAAATGTCCAGAATGTGGCGAAATGCTTGTCGAAAAAAAAGATAAAATTAAATGTTCAAAATGTGATTATACGAAAAATTTATGAAAATAGAAAAGTTAAGCTATAGCAAATTAGATAAGGGCATGAAACAATCACTAGTTGGCGAAGGAGTTAAAAGTGGTAACTGTATTTATTATAGAATATATGATAAATCAAATTATAAAGATTTTTGGGTTTTTATTGATGAAAATAATAGGCTGATGATAAGAATCATTAAACCAGATATAATGGAAAATAGCAAAATAATGGAATTGATTTTTAAAACATTAAAAAATGATTTTAAATATATAACATTACATATCCCAGTATATTTAACAAAATCAAATAATTTAGCTACTAAATATGGCTTTAAATATGAAAACTTTTATGAAGCTATTATAGCAAAACAAGAACTAATAAAAATAAATGTATATAAAAAAGATTTACGTTAATTCCGCGTAAATCTTTTAATTAAACCAATTATCAAATGAATATTTAAACACCCTATAAGCATATTTCTTAGCTCCATACTTAAACTCTTTGATCAAATTCCCATCTTGATCATATTCACCAAATGAATTATCCATGCCACTTCCGACAACTAAATTATCATCATAAAATTGAACACTACTAACAATACTAGAATATGGAATTTCTAAACTATCTTCAAGTTCATAAGTTTGCTTATTTTCATTAATCTTATACATATAGTAATAAGAAGTCTCACCATCTTCATAACTTCCAGTACCAGGATAATTGTCCCATTCAAAATCTGGTCTTGTTACAATTGAAGCATAATTATTATTAAACATTATTAAATAATATTCATCATCACTTTCACCCGGAATATAAGTAACGGCATGTTGACCAGCTTGTGAGACAAAGTCCCCAATCTTTTCATATAATAAATCATCATAAGAAGTTCCTTCTAACATACTTTCATCAGTAATTAAATATTTAATAGTTGGATCCGTCTCATAATCCGATACATAAATTATTGTTGATAGTTCTCTAGAACTTAAAATTAAATCATCACCTTTTAAAGTAAGTGCATTTAAATGAACCCAGTCCAAAGTTTTATTATCATCAGGCAAAACAGCTTTCTCATAAAGCTCTGGAAGTAAATCTTTCATATCAACTACTTTTTTAACATCTCCAGAATCTAAATCTAAAGTAACGATAACATCTTCTTTAGTATCTTCACCAACTTCATCAACTAAGATTATAAGTTTATTGTCATCTAAAATCATATCATGATGCATTTTATATTTCCCAAGACCATATATTTGAACAATTTTACCTAATGAGTTTACCTTTATAATTCCACGGCTTTCATATGGATAATACATATAGTCATCATCAAAGATAATTCTATCCGCACGGTAATCATTTAAAACAAGTTCATTTCTTAAAACGCCTTCATTATCATATAGATAAACATTTGCCTCATAATTTTTATCATGACCTAAAACGGTATATAATCCATCAGTTAATTCTTCATCACTATCACCATCATCTTTTTCAAGCTGAATATCAACATCTGCCTTAACATCAGGTGTTGTCACAGTTATTTCAAAAGTTATATCATCATTTTTTAATGTTAAAGTATTTTTAGCTCCTGGGATAAACCCAATTAATTGGTATTCATCTTCCTCACCTAAAGCATGCTTATAATCCGCATACCCTTCAGAACTAACCACATAACTTAAATCATCGTAATTTTTACCTAAATATACATAATAAGATAAACTGCCAGTTCCATAAGGATTATAAATGAGTAGGGGATGTTCTAAAGAATAATCATCAGAATGTTTGAGCGACTCTATTTTACTTTCAATAACATTTTGATATGCTAAATTAAAAATCGATATATCTTCATCAGCTTTAACCTCATAAACCCCTTCAGAGTTCATATCCAAAGAAATATGTTTGCTGAGCCAATTTTCATTTTCATGTTTTGTATCTTCATAATGTTTGTAGTATTTATACCCTGCATATCCTAAACACACCAGCACCCCTATAATCAAAAATCCTATCAATATTTTCTTTTTGTTTTTTTTAAATTTATCCATATCTATCTCCCTTTACATTATATAGAATAACCAATTTATGTGAAATTTAGTTGAAATATTAATAAAAATCAAAAATTTATATCAACTCTAGATAGTAGATTGTCAAAATAAGGAAGTCAAAGATTTAAACATAAGAAAGTGAGAATGTCCAATATGTCATATTAATCATGACCGTGATTATAATGCTTCAATTAATATAATGTTTAAAAGTTTAGAAAAATACATGTTATATTTAAAACAATATATCTAATCATAAATTTTGACTTTGTTCCATAAAACTCAAAATTTTCAATTTCAAAAGACTTAGCTAAACACTCTAATTTTTCAAAAGAAGGGCAGTGTTTACTAGTTTCTAAAGTTTCTAACCGACTTATATAAGTTGCACTTAAATTTGTAAGTTCTGCCAAATATTCTTGAGTATAATGTTTTTTAAAACAAAAATATTCTAAACTCAATTTATAAATTTAATATAAAAAGCTAAATTTTATATAGATAAGCTGTTTTAATGAGTGCCGAAAGAGTGCCCAAAATAGTATCATAATATGTAAATTCGTGATAATTATTTATTACAGAAAAAAACTTGGAAATGCTTATTTTTCCAAGTTTTTATATAGTCTAAAATGGCGTCCCCGGAGAGATTCGAACTCGCGACCCACGCCTTAGAAGGGCGTTGCTCTATCCAGCTGAGCTACGGAGACAACTCAAACAACAAAACAAGTATACTATAAATTTACAAAAAATTCAACAACTTTTTTCCATTTTTTTTAGAAAAAATGTTATAATTATACTGGTGATAATATGCAAGAAGATAAAAGCCAAACACATTTTACATTATTAAAAGAAATGTTTGAAGACTTTAAGGAAAATTTAAAAGACAATTTAAACATTAATGAATCATTAACTGACGAAGAATTAACACAATTACTCACTGCTATTATAAAAGAATATGAAGGAGAATTCTATAACGATTTTACTGATATATTTATTTATACTTATTATAAAAACTTATTAAACAGTAGCAATAATACCATGAGTAAAATTTTAAATTTCACTAAATCAAAAAAAATATTAGATAATGAGGGAAAAGAAGACGTATTAAAAGCCGAAAGAACAGACTGTAGCGACGTTTTATATTTATATGGTTTTGAATATGCTAAATCTCTAGATGGAAATCAATTTTTAAGTAAAATTACTGGCAAAAAAATACCGGTTGGTTATTCAGCAGCCGAAATTATTGATAATAATGATGTTTTCTTTAGGCCACCAAAAGGGAACCCCAATTTAAGAGGACCACATATAACTTTCAGTATTGAATATGATCATAGTTATTGGTTACAATTTAAAGAAAATATTACTAAATATACCCAAGACTTTGAAAAAACGCATTCCAAAGACTTCTTAGAAGATTTAAAAGATTATAGATATTGGTTAAATAAATATCGAGCACTTATCACATTTTTAAAACAAAAAAATACCGTATGTTATTTAAAAGGAGAAGGATACCATGTCAAAAATTAAAGATATAAAAGCAAGAGAAATTTTAGATTCAAGGGGCAATCCTACAGTTGAAGTAGATGTTATATTAGAAAATGGTATTTTGGGAAGAGCTGCGGTTCCATCAGGAGCCTCTACGGGAGTTAAAGAAGCTTTAGAGCTAAGAGATAATGACAAATCAAGATATATGGGCAAAGGTGTATTAACAGCTGTAAATAATGTTAATAATATTTTAAAAAAAGCTTTAATAGGAATGGATCCACATAACCAAAGAAAAATTGATGAAACTTTAATCGAATTAGATGGCAGCGAAACAAAATCAAAATATGGCGCGAATGCTATCTTAGGTATTTCACTTGCTAATCTAAAAGCAGCAGCTTTAGACAAAAATGAGCCATTATTTAAATATGTTGGTAAAAAATATTCCATGCCAAGAGCCATGATGAATATTTTAAATGGAGGAGCACATGCTGATAATGGATTAGACTTCCAAGAATTTATGATCATACCTATAGCAGATACCTTTAGTAAAAGATTACAAATTGGTAGTGAAGTTTTTCATCATTTGAAATCAGTTTTACATAATGCAGGTTATCAAACAGGCGTCGGTGATGAAGGTGGCTTTGCACCAAATTTAAATACTAATGAAGAAGCTTTGGATTTATTAATAAAAGCTATTAATGAAGCTGGATATACACCAGGCAAAGATGTCACTTTTGCACTTGATGTCGCTGCTAGTGAATTCTATGAAAATGGTATATATAATTTAAAAGGAGCAAACTTAAAATTAACTACTGACGAATTAATTGATTACTATCAAACATTATTAGATAAATATCCAATCATTTCTATAGAAGATCCAGTTGACGAAAACGACTGGGAAGGATTTAAAAAAATGACTGAAAGATATGGTGATAAAGTTCAATTAGTCGGTGATGATTTATTTGTTACTAATAAAAAATATCTTCAAAAAGGTATTGATATGCATGCTGGTAATGCTATTTTGATAAAGATCAATCAAATAGGTACTATTACCGAAACATTAGATACTATTAATTTAGCTAAACAAAATGGCTATAAAACAATCATCTCTCATCGTAGTGGTGAAACCGAAGATACCTCTATTGCTGACCTTGCTGTTGGCTTAAACTTAGGTCAAATTAAAACAGGTTCACTCTCTAGAACTGATAGGACATGTAAATATAATGAACTTTTAAGAATTGAAGAGGTGCTTGAAGATGAAAAATAAAGGATTTACATTAATTGAACTTTTAGGCGTTATCGTTATACTATCGCTTTTACTTATGGTAATTGTACCTAGTGTAGTTAGTAATATTCAAGATGGACAAACTCAAGCAGATGAGTCAACAACAAACTCTATTATTTTAGCTACTAGAAATTGGCTTAGTGATAATAAAGATGTTATGAGTGATCGCTCGTCATATACTGTAACTGTATCCACTTTAAAAAGTGAAGGATATTTAGAAGGAGAAATTACTTTACCTTCAAAAGGTTGTAGTTTAAATAATGCTTCAGTTACTATTACAGCTACTAAAAAGGCAAATGGCACTAAATATGATTATAAATATAACGCTCCTGATAACTGTAAATAAAAGACGTTAAGCTAAATTCTTAACGTCTTTTTTAACATCCATAATGACAGGTAAAATGATCGGCTTTCTTCCAGTATGAAAATTGATATAGTTACTCAAAGTATTAGTAACTTCCGTTTTCACATCAGCATAATTTACGCCAGTTTTAATTTTATTATTAATTGCATCTCTAGCTAAAAATTCTAATTTTTTAAGTAAATCTAAATTATCATTTACAAGTACAAATCCTCTTGTAATAATATTTGGACTAGCTAATAACTTACCATTTTTAATATCTATATTAGCAATCACTACAACAATTCCATCGTTGGCCATTATTTTTCTATCTTTCATTACAGCATTGCTAACTTCACCAATACGGTTACCATCCACATAAGTATCACCAGCTTGAATATGGCCCACTTTTTTAATAACCCCTTTTTTCATAGAAAGTACATCTCCATTATTTAAAACAAAGGTATTTTCTTTAGGTATATCACATTCAATCGCAATATCCGCATGTCTTTTAAGCATTCTATATTCGCCGTGGAAAGGCATAAAATATTTTGGCTTAGCGAGTCTAAGCATCCATTTTAATTCTTCTTCATTCGCATGACCGGAAGCATGAATATCGCTTAATGAGGTATTAGTATAAACTGTTATTCCTTTTAAATATAATTTATTAATAGTTCTTGAAATACTTAATGCATTACCAGGTATAGCTGATGATGAAAACACAACAACATCATCACTACGAAGTTTAATATGTCTAAATGTACCATTCGCAAGCCTACTTAAAGCTGCTAGTGGTTCACCTTGAGTACCTGTACAAAGTAAACATACTTTGTTTGATGGTAAATTCGTTGCTTCATCTGGAGTAATAAATATTTCTTTATGTTTAATATATCCGCCTTCAATAGAAATCTCAATATTGTTTTCCATACTTCTACCAAACACCGCAATCTTACGCCCATGTCTTTTACAAGTATCGACAATATGTTTTAATCTATATATATTAGACGCAAACGTCGCAATAATAATGCGGCTATCATGCTTATTAAATAACTCTTCCAAAGCATTGTCAACCTTAGATTCACTAATACTTATGCCACTGTTCATCGCATTAGTACTATCACTTAAAAGTAAAGTAATACCTTCAGAGCCTAATCTTGCAATTTTCCATACATCAGCCATTGGACCAATAGGTGTTAAATCAAATTTAAAATCACCAGTTGTCACAATCACACCATCTGGTGTATGAATAACTATACCATGTGAATCTGGAATAGAGTGAGTAGTTCTATAAAATTCAACCCACATTTCTTTAAATCTGTAAACACTGTCATCTTGATAAACGTATAGACTATTATATTTTATTTTTCTATCTTCTAATTTTTTTCTAATCAAAGCCGCCGCTTGATTAGGCGCATATATTGCCGGAATATTAACTTCTGAAAGTAAAAATGGAATACCACCTATATGATCTTCATGTCCATGAGT
>CALVRK010000055.1 GCA_944358565.1 uncultured Bacilli bacterium | reverse complement strand
CTTAGGTTTCTGTGAAGTAGAAAAAGCTTACCGTGAGGTAAGCTAATGTCAAAATTTATTTTGGCATTTTGTTCGTATACATTTAAAAGAGTAAGTCAAAATTTATTTTGAACTATTTCTAATAGTAAAGCAAATCTTAAAGTTATCTTAACTACTTTTTTTTATACAAAAAACGTGCTATAATGTTAAAAGTAATTGAGGTGGAATATGAAAAAATTTAGTCATAGATTAATGAATATTCTAAAAAAGTCTAAAGACAAAGTAATTTATTTTTTCAAAAATAATGTTTTATTTACAACATTTATCATAACTTCATTAATTAATGGATGTTTGATTCGTTTTTTAACAGTTAAAAATTATACAGCTATATCTCCAATACTAGCTGATTTGGCTTTCATTTTATTTGTTGGCGCTTTTGCATATTGCTTTAAGCCCAAAAATAGATTTAAATATTTTATAACTTGTTCGATTGTTTTAACACTAGTTTGCTTAATAAATTCAATTTATTATACAAACTATGTATCATTCACATCGTTTTCACTTTTAGCCACTTCTCTTCAATTAGGTGGAGTGACTGGAGCTTTAAAAACTATTATGGAATTAAAAGATTTCTGTTACATTTGGGCTCCACTAACTTTAATATTTATTCACCTTAAACTTCTCAAACAAGGTTATTATGAAAAATTAAAAATTAAAGATAAGCTTAAAGTTAGTGTATTAAAAGTTTTAGTAGCTGCCGCCATTGTTTTAGGCTTCTTTGTTTCTACTTTAACAGGAACCGATATTAGTAGATTATATAAACAGTGGAATAGAGAATATGTTGTTATGAAATTTGGTATTTATGTTTATCAAGGAAATGATTTGATAGCTAGTCTAAAACCTCAAATAAGTCCATTATTTGGTTATGATACGGCTGCCAAAGAATTTCGTGAGTATTATAACGAAAACACTCAAGAAGATAAAACAAATGAATATACGGATATTTTTAAAGGTAAAAATGTCATTGTTATTCATGCTGAAAGTATCCAAAACTATTTATTAAATACAGAAATAAACGGTAAAGCTATCGCTCCTAATTTAAAAAAATTAGCTGATGAAGGTATGTATTTTTCTAATTTCTATTCTCAAGAAAGTGTCGGAACAAGTAGTGATACGGAATTTACTTATAGTACATCTTTGCTTCCTGCAAGTAGTGGAACAGTCTTTGTTAGTTATTGGGATAGAGAATATCCATCAATTCAAAAATTCTTAAAAGATGAAGATTATTATGTCTTTAGTATGCATGCTAATAAAGGAAACATGTGGAATAGAGAAGTTATGCATAAAGAATTAGGCTATGATAAATTTTATTACTATGATAAAGATTATGATATCGATGAAGTCATTGGCCTAGGTCTTTCAGATAAATCTTTCTTTAGACAATCTGTCCAAAAGATAAAAAAAATATCTGAAAAACATGATAAATATTATGGAACTTTAATCATGCTTACAAACCACACTCCATTTGAAGGGGTAGAAGATCAAACCGATCTAGATTTAACATATCACTATACTAAAACAGATGAGATTACCGGTGAAAAAACCGAAGTTGTTAATGATTATTTAAGTAATACAACTTTAGGAAACTATTTCACAACTGCTCATTATGCTGATGAAGCTATTGGTGAACTTGTCGATGAACTAGATAAAGAAGGTTTATTAGAAGACACTATTTTAGTTATCTATGGTGATCATGATGCTAAAATCAAAAGATCAGAATATGATTATTACTATAATTACAATCCTGAGACAGACTCAAAACTTTCAAGTAGTGATCCAAATTATAAAGAATATACAAAATATGATTATGAATTAAATAGAAAAGTACCATTTATTATTTGGACTAAAGATGAAAAACTTAGAAAGAAGATAAATACTGAAATAACTACTGTAACAGGAATGTATGATGTACTTCCAACTTTAGGTAATATGCTTGGTATTTATGATAAATATGCTTTAGGTCATGATGTTTTCAGTACTGATGAGCACTATGTTGTTTTCCCAAATGGAAATTGGATTACTGATAAAATGTATTATGATAATCAAAATGGTAAAGCAATTATCTTTGATGAAGATTCAGTTATTGATAAAGATTATATATCTAAATATACTACTCAAGCCGAAAAAGAAATCGCTGTTTCTAATGACATCATAGTTCATGATTTAATTAAGAAGACTAAAGAGTCAGATGAAGTAATAAAAGGAGGGCAAAAATGAAAAAGAAACGTAAAATAAACGTCAAAAGAGTGGCTATTTTAATTATCTTACTTGTTTTAATTATAGCAGGTATTGTTTTAGGAATATCTAAATTAACTAATAAAGAAAATAATACAAAAGAGGTTAAAGAAGTCGCGTCTATCGATGCTTACGGATATACTTTAAAAGAAAATGCCACTAAATATTATAAAAAATTATTTAAAGAATTAGAAAAAGTTTTAAATGCCGATAAAGTAGATGAAGAAAAATATGCTGAATTAGTTGCGCAAATGTTTATGGCTGATTTCTTTAATTTAAATAACAAGATCAGTAAAAATGATGTTGGTGGGACACAATTTGTCTATAGCGAATATGTGAATGACTTTGAAAAATATGCTATGGATTCTGTATATAAAACAGTTGAAAGTGATGTTTATGGAGATCGTGAACAAACCTTACCAGAGATTGAAAATGTTACTGTAACTAAAGTTAAAAATGACAGCTATACTTATGGTGAAAATACCGATGATAATGCTTATATATATAATTTTGAAATAGAATATAAAGAAGATTTAGGTTATCAAACAGAAGGTAGTTTAACCTTGATTCATAATGGTAATAAAATTGAAGTAGCGTCAATGAGTGAAAAAAGTGCTAGTGAATAGGACTTTTTTTCTATAATGTGTTATAATTAAAATAAGGTGAGGACGATGAAAAAAAATAATATTGCTATTACATTTTTAATAGCTATTGTTTGTGTTATGGCTATATCTTATGCCGCTTTTTCGACAACTTTAAATATTAATGGCACTGCAAGCATTGATAGTAACTGGAATATTAGAATTACTGATGTCACAATAAAAAGCATTGTTGGTAAAGCTACTAAAGCTTTTGAACCAGTAGTATCTGATACTTCTGCAACCTTTAAAACAAATTTGACTAGTCCTGGTGACAGTATGACCTATACAGTTACAGTTGTTAATGAAGGCACTGTAAATGCTAAAGTCGGAAGCATTGAAATGACTAAATCTCAAAATCCAGCCATTGTTTTTTCAACCGCTGGTATAAATGAAAACGATTTATTAAAAGCTGGAGAAAGTCAAAAATATGATGTAACAATTGCTTATAATAGTAATGTTACAACTCAGCCTGCAGAGTTATCTGGAACTTTAACGGTAAAACTTAATTATGTTCAAAATTCATAATTGAGTTTTTTTGTGTTTTTTTCCTATATAATGAATATATTAATATAGGTGATGCATTTGGAAACAAAAGAAAAATTTAAAGATTTTGTTAAAAGTAATCCAATTCTTTTAAAGCATGTTAAAAATGGAAAAATGACTTGGCAACAATTTTATGAAATATATGATCTTTATGGTGAAGATAAAGAAGCTTGGAAAGATTATCTCAACAAAGAAAATAGTTCCATAAAACAAACTAGTACTTTTGATTTAACTAATTTTATTAAAGGTTTGGATTTAGACGGAATTCAAAACGGTGTTACTAGCTTACAAAGAGTTTTAAGTTTACTTCAAGATATGTCCTTTAATAAAACAGACAATCAAACTAATGCCTATAAGCCAAGGCCAATATATAAACATTTTGATGATTAATGAGTTTAGAACTACAGTTTAAAATAAAAGAAAATGAAAATTATTTAAGATATCTTCGCCAGCACGCTTATTGGTATAAAATATTAAATAGAACACCTAAGGAATTTAAAAGATTTGAAGAAGAAGTAAAAAAAGAATATCAGTTATCTAAAATTGATAGGTTAGAAAGAGTTTTTAATACCTTTGAAATGCTCGAAAAAATATTGGTCAGTTTCAAATAATGTGTTAAAATATAAACGGTGATTAATTATGCGCATTATAAGTGGGAAATATAAAGGAAAAAAATTAAATGGATTTAATATTGAAGGCACAAGACCTACTATGGATAGAGTTAAAGAATCATTATTTGGTATAATTCAAACTTATATTCCAGGCAGTATAGTTTTGGATTTGTTTGCTGGTAGTGGTGCTTTAGGTTTAGAAGCTATAAGTAATGGCGCTAAAGAATGTTATTTAATTGATAATAATTTAGAAGCTACTGCGACTATTAAAAAAAATAGTCAAAATATTGAAGAGCCCTTGAATATCATTCATATAGATTATAAAAAGTTTTTAAAAAAAGTAGATAAAAAATTTGATATTATTTTCTTAGATCCGCCTTATAAAGAAAAACAGTTAGATAAGGCCTTACGAATAATTGAAGAGCGAGACTTATTAAATGAAAATGGAATTATTATCTGTGAATATGAAATAGGTGAGCCACATACTAATTATAAATTAATCAAAGAAAAAAGCTACGGACCTAAAAAAATAAAAATATATAAAAATAACTTATAAATGGTGAAAATGCCATTTTTTTTAATAAATTTATTTTTTTTAAAGGAATTTACTTTCAAAACGTCGTATATAAAATATAAGGGAGGTGAAATAATTAGAAAATATCCTTTTGTTAAGCAACGTGGAATTAAAGATTGTGGACCTGCCTGTGTTCAGATGATATTAAAGTACTATCACGGGTATGTCAATATGGACAAGCTAAGCGAAATGATGAACACCAATCAAAATGGAACAACTGCTTATAACATTAAAGAAACATTAAACCAGTTAGGTTTTAAAAGTGCGGGAATTAAATCACAAGATGTATTAAATCTTAAATTACCTTGTATTGCTCATGTAATAGTTTCTGGCTCCTACAAACATTATATTGTTATTTATAAGGTAAATACAAAAAGAAAAACGGTGTTTATTGCTGATCCTGCTACAACTCTAAAAGCGATGTCCTTTCAAGATTTTTATCAAATATGGAGTGGAGTTACTATTCAAATGAGACCAGTTTCAAAAATAGTTTCTGAACCAGAACCAAAAGTTTTAAAATTTCTTTTTCAGTATATAAAAAAATATTCAAAATTAGTAGTTATTATATGCCTTCTTTCTATTATCGTTAGTATCTCGTCACTTTTGACTTCACTTTTTATACCTTTTATTATTAATGATCAAAATCATATTACAAATTTAATTTTAGTTTTTTCTTTACTGTTTTTGGTAAAACATCTTTTATCTTTCTTTAAAAACAAATTGCTTTTAAAATTTAATATAAATTTTGAAAAAGAATTATCCACGGATATTTTTAAAAATATTTTAAACCTTCCTTATCGTTATTATCGCCGAAAGACCACTGGAGAAATCACAAGCTATTTTAATGATCTTTCGATAATTAGAAATGCATTAAATCAGTTTATTCAAATCGTTTTTCTCGAACTTCCATTAATTTTAATTATAAGTATAATCATTTTGAATATTGATGCTTTTGTTTTTATAATAACTTTTATAAGTGTTTTAATTTTTTCATTAGTTACATCGATTTACCAAAATAAACAAAAAGTATGGTTCTCAGAAATGATTAGAACAAAAGCTTTAAATAGTTCATACATTGTTGAAAGTATTATGGGGTTTGAGACTATTAAAAATTTAAATATTACTCCTAAAATATCTAATGCATTTAATCACAAATATCAAAATTTTATAAATGTTCAAAAAAAATTATTTACTAATGAAGAAAAGCATCTTTTATTAAAAAATATGTTAGAAACTTTAAGTACATTTCTAATTGTCATATTTATCATTAAAAGAAGTAATAATGATTTAACTCTTTTTGTCACTTTGTTTATTTTATCTTCATTACTAATTTCTTCATTTAAAAATCTTTTGAGTTTTAGATATCAGATAAATGAAGTTAAATCTGCTTTAAGTAACATAACTGAATTAACTAACAAAAAATCAGAAAACATAAAACAAATTAAAGCAAATGGAGACATTATTATTACTAATTTAAATTATTCCTTCTATCTAAATAATCTCGTTTTAAAAAACATTAATTTAAAGATATCTAAATCAAGTAAAGTTATAATCACTGGTGATAGTGGTAGTGGTAAATCGACACTATTTAAAATCATCAAAGGTTATTACAAAGACTATCAAGGTAGTGTTAAAATTGGCAAACACGAAATAAAAAATTATAATTTTAGTAATATTATATATGTCTGTCAAAAAGAAATATTGTTTACTGGAACACTAGAAGATAATTTAAACTTGAAAAAGAAAAATTTAAAAAACACTAAAATATGTGAAATAGATAAATTTATAAAAGGAAATTATTATCAGATAATTGAAGAAGATGGTTTTAATTTATCTGGTGGACAAAAACAGCGTATTGTCTTAGCTCGTGCTTTAAATGATTTTGACATTATCATTATTGATGAAGGATTAAATCAAGTAAGTGTTGACATGGAAAGGAGAATTTTAAAAAACTTGCTGAAAGCTTACCGTTTTAAAACTATAATCTATATTTCACATAGACTAGATAATTTAGATTTGTTTGACAAATATATTAAATTGCAAAAAGGCCAGGTGGTTGAAGATGTTAAGCGTAATAACTAGAAAGGGGATTTATGAATTTAAGTAATAGACAGTTAATGCAAGTAAGTGGCGGAGGATATGGTCTTTGGGCTGCCTTAGGTGGTATAATAACCTTCCTT
>CALVRK010000054.1 GCA_944358565.1 uncultured Bacilli bacterium | reverse complement strand
ACCGCTATCATTGCTTGTTTAACCGATAACGTTAATAGATCGGTTAGTAGTATTCGAGCAGTAATCAATAAATGTCATGTTAAAATGGGAGCCCAAGGCAGCGTTAGCTACATGTATGACCATTTATGCATTGTCAGTTTTAAAGGATTATCTGAAGAAGATACTTTAGATACTTTAGTTGAAGCTGGACTAGATGTTAATGACATCGAAACTGAAAACGATGAAGTTGTTGTTTATGGCGCTCCAAATGATCTAAATAAAATTAAAGAAGCTATTTCTGCTAAATTGCCAAATGTTGAATTTGATTTAGATGAAATAACAATGCTTCCAAAAGACAAAGTAACTTTAACCGGTGAAGATAAAGAAACATTTGAAAGAATGCTTAATTTACTAGATGAAGTTGAAGATGTTCAGCGCGTCTATCATAATGTTGAGCTATAAGCATTTTTATACACAAAAAGTGGTAACTAAATTTAGTTATCACTTTTTAAACATACCAGTAATTCCAAATGAATTTTTATAAACAAAGTAGCGTGGAGAATTTGTAACTAATTCAAAGTCACCAACATATTCAATAACATTTGCATGAAAGTTAAGTTTAAATTCATTTAGACCCTTATACTTATTGTTAGGTTTATTAATATTAGTAACCCCACCTAAATAAAACTTCTTATATCCTAGTTTCGCATATCTTCCCATCAGTTTCCAAATCATAAGTTGTTTTGCTCCAAACTTTTTATAATTTTTATCATAACCATCAATTGCTAAATATACCGCATCTTGCCATCTGATAACTAAAGCTGAAGAAGTCACAATACCTTCTGGATAATTTTTTAAATACTCTGTAGCTTCTGCCAATTGATTGCGATATTTAACTACATTTTTATCAATATTTAGTTTTTCATTAATTATCTTATCAGAATTTCCTTTTAAACTAATTAATTTGTGGCTAAGTTCCGCACTTTTTTTATAATAATCATTATATCTTTTTTGAGTGTATTGTAAATAATCGGTTGTATCAAGTTTACTATAATAAAAATCAATCAAATTGTCTTTTTCAAAAAACTTGTATAAATCTTTAAAGTATCCTAATCCTCTAGGATATTTACCTTGTGTCTCTTCATATAAATATTTTAAATCTTCTTCATTTCCATGATATACTTTAATGCCATCACGAACGGCTTTTCTAATTTTGTTTCGGCAGCTTCGATCGATGTTCGCAAATAATTTAATATAATTTAAATCTAAATTAATAAAAGCTTCAAATCTTGGTTTTAAAGCCTCGAAATAATTATTATAACCTAAATGAAAATATCCAAGTTTTTTTAGCCTTTCAAAAGTTATATCATATAATTCATTGTTTTGAACTGTATGACCAGTATTATTATATACTTTTCTAATAATCATTGGATTTATTTTTACGGCTACAATATCTCTTTTTCCTAAGAATTTTTTAATTAACTTCGTAAAAGTTGTCACAAGCTCTTCATCATTATAATCGATTAAAAAACCCCTAGGCGCCAAAGCATATTTAAAACCATTAACTTTATAAACTAAAATTAAACTAGCTGCTTTTAAAATATTGCCGATCATAAGTCCTACAAACATTGAACTATATCCTTCCTCATGCATCGTAAATGCATAATAAGGAGTTTGATAAATAGAACCAGGTTTAAATAATTTTGAAAATTCTAAAAATTCTGCATTTGTTAGTAATTTAATATGCATATAAACGCCTCCCACATTATTAATTATACCAAATTATTCTTATAACTTATATACTTTCGCATATACTTTCAAAAAAAACATATTTTCATATGTTTTAAGATAGGTCTGTTTTAACATAATTATCGCACATTGTCGATTCCTTGTCATCATTAGCTCGGCAGCACGCCACTTTTATTTGTTTTAACTTACACGAATCTTTCATCACATCACAGTGCTTACAGTCATATACCGTGCAATTTATTTTTTGATTTTTCATATCAAATTACCTCCTTTAATATCATTTACTAAAAAAATATAATTATTCATAAAAAATAAATCACCTTAATATATTTGTATTGGTGATATTATGAACAGAGTCGGTATTCCGCGTAGTCTGTTTTACTATTATTATGGAAATTTTTGGCAAGATTTTTTTGACAGTTTAAATATTCCATATATATTAAGCCCCATTAGTAATCAAGAAATTGTAAATAAAGGTATAAAAATTGCCAGCGATGAAATGTGTCTATCTTTAAAAAATTACTTAGGACACATCGATTATCTAAAAGATAAGTGTGACTATATTTTAGTGCCGCGTATTAGTAATTTTAAAAACAGTAACCAAACATGTACTAATTTTTGGGCTGCTTATGACATTGTTAAAAATAAATTTCAAAACAAATTACTTCATTACAACATCGATTTAAATAAAGGAAAAACTTTAAAAAAAGGTTTATATAAAATCGGCAAAGAAATGGGTAAAACTAAACATCAAATTAAAAGAGCATATAAATATGCCTTAATAAAAGATAAAAAAAGAATTAAAAAAAATCATATCATTAATTTAAATAAGTTAAAATCTGATAAAACAAAAATTTTAATCGTCGGACACCCTTATAATTTATATGATGATATGATTGGTAAAGACATTATAAAATATCTAATAAAAAACAATATCGAAGTCATATATTCAGATAAATTTGACCCTAAAATAACAAATCCGTTAAGTAAAAAATTATCCAAAGATTTGTATTTTAAATATAGTAAAGACAATTTGGGTTCAGTAGTTTATAGTATGAAAAATATAAATGGAGTGATTTTCATTTCATCATTCCCATGCGCGCTAGATAGTTTAGCTAATGAACTTGCCATGCGTAAAATAAAAATTCCATATTTAAATCTTGTAATCGATGATAGCACTTCATTTACCGGTTTAGAAACTAGATTAGAAAGTTTCTTAGATATGTTAGGAGGAAAATTAAATGACTAAAATAGCTTTCCCCCAAATGGGTGATTATTATATTCCTGCCACCTTTTTACTATCCCATATTTTTCCAAATGACGAAATAATAAAAGCCCCTAAAATAACTTCTAAAACCATTGAGCTTGGCACTGAAAACTCTCCAGAATTTGTCTGCACTCCTTTTAAATACACCCTAGGTACAATGATTGAATGCTTAGATAAAGGAGCTAATATATTGATTCAAATGGGTGGTGGCTGCCGCTATGGGTATTATGCCGAACTTCAAGCAGAAATATTAAAAGATCTAGGATACAATTGTCAGCTTATTAATTTAGTTACCGAAGGAAGTGCGAGTTTAAAAAGAATTAATAAATTATTAAAACAAATAAACCCCAAATATTCTAAAATTAAAGCTATGTATTATGGATTTATTACTATTAAAATGGTTAAATATATGGATGAGATAGATGATTATATTAGAAAAAACATTGGTTTTGAAATAGAAAAAGGATCCTTTGAAAATCTTAAAGAACAGATGCTTATAACCTTTAGTCATATTAACTCTTATCGAAACTTATATAAAGCCTATAAAAGATATTTAAAAAAATTTCAGAAAATCAAAGTTCACAAACCAGATAACCGCCTTAAAATTGGCATAATAGGGGAGTTATATACGGTTATGGAACCATTTTCTAATTACTTTTTAGAAAAAGAATTAGCCAAACATCATATTGAAATTAAAAGGTTTACTAACGTTCACTATTTACTATTTGAAAAAGCTCATAAATATAAAAAATATCAAAAGTATTCTAAAGAATATTTCACTTACTCTATGGGCGCTGATGCAAGTGATAATATTGCTAGATGTAAATACTTATGTGAAAATGATTACGATGGTATTATTCATATAAAATCATCTTTTTGTACCCCAGAGATTGGAGCTATGCCCATCATAAATAAGATAGCTAATACTTATCAAAAACCTTTAATATTTTTTAGTTTTGATTCTGCTACTTCAGAAACAGGAATTCAAACTAGACTAGAAGCTTTTTATGATATGTTAGAAATGAGGAAAAATAAATGAAAGATTGTTATTTAGGAGTTGATATCGGTTCAATATCAACTAAAGGTGTTATCATTGATGACGATAATAATATTATCACATCTGCTTATATTTGGACTGAAGGTAATCCTGTCGAAGCTGTTCGTAAACTACTAGATATCTTAAAACTAAATTTACCTAAAGAATATGTAGTTAAAGGTATTGGAACTACCGGAAGCGCTAGAAAATTAATCGGATTAATGTTAAAAGCTAATATAGTTAAAAATGAAATAACCGCTCATGCTATTGGTACTTTAACCTTTTATCCAAATGTCAGAACTATTTTAGAAATTGGCGGTCAAGATTCCAAAATAATTTTAATAAAAAATGGTATCATAACAAACTATGCTATGAATACTTTATGTGCGGCTGGAACGGGTTCATTTCTATCAAGCCAGGCCAAAAGGTTAGGAATAAATGCCGAAGAATTTGGTGATTATGCTTTAAAATCTAAAAACCCTGTTAAAATAGCTGCTAGATGTACCGTCTTTGCTGAATCGGATTTAGTTCATAAAGCCCAGGTCGGATATGCCAAAGAAGATATCATTGCCGGTCTTTGTAAAAGTGTTGTTCTAAATTATTTAAACAATGTGGGAAAAGGTAAAAAAATAACCCCGCCAATTATATTCCAAGGTGGTGTTTCAAAAAATAAAGGCGTTGTTAAATACTTTAAAGAAATATTAAAAGAAGATATCATAGTCGATGAAAATAGTCATTTAATGGGTGCTATTGGTATTGCCGTTTTAGCTAGGAGAAATAAAACAGGAAACACTTATTCTTTAGAAATGAAAAACGTTACATTTAGCACTAAAGCCTTTGAGTGTCATCGCTGTCCAAACACTTGTGAATTACTTAAAATATATCGTAATGATAAACTCGTTGATTCATGGGGTAGTAAATGTGGTAAATATTAAAAGAATTCTCAAAAATAAGAATTCTTTTAATTACGTCTCCATTTTCTATTAAATTTTTCTATTTGTCTAGAAAATGCTGGCTTATTAATTTTAGCTTTTATCTTTGGCTTTACTGAACTTTCAGATAAAATCTCATGATCAAAATCAAAATTAAAATAAGATTCATTAACTGTTATTAAATCATTAGTAATTATAAATTGTTCAAAATATCCAGAATTTATATAACCTTTTATATTAAAAGATAATTTCATTTTAATAGCCCCAGGGAAAGGATGCTTACCTAAAGAAAGTTTACTTAAAGTAGGAATATTTACTATAAAACCATCGCGGTTATTTATAAATGATGCCTTATGATGATGTCCTTCGAGGACTAGCTTATTACCAGTAGGCTTAAAATCAAATTCATTTATATTATGTTTTAAAATAATTTGATCACTTTCAACATTAATTATTCCTATCCCGTATCCAAGAGGAATAAAGTCAGGCCTTGCATTTTCTAACAATGTTTTCGCATCTACACATGACTTAAAAGCACTATAATCATGATTGCCCAAACACATTATATTTAATATTTCTTTATCAAATGGATAACTTTTAATTAAAGTGTCTAATTGAACTATAGGATCAGCTGTAATTTGATTGCCATAACTAAAATTTCCATCGATTAAATCCCCACAATTTATTATTATGTGTATATCTTGTTTTTGACAATAATTATATATTTTATCTAATAGTTTAATATTCTGAAGTTCATTGCCAATATGTGTATCACTAATAAGCATTGCAGAAAAACTATTGGGCGCTGCTAACTTTAATTTTTGCGTGCAAATTAATTCTTCTTGTGGTTCATTTTTAAAACTATATAAAATATCACCATTATCAGTTATATTTCGAATTAAGACAAATCCTTTATTTTTAAGTGCTAGTATTCTGTCATAAAGTTGTTTGTTTGATATTCCTATCTCTTGAGCTATTTCATTTATTGTTTTATTTTGTTTTATTCTTGTAATAATTATTTTATCTCTATCTGTCATGTACTTCTGTTATTACTTTTTAAGTAATAATTTCCTTTCTTCTAAATTTTCGTGTTTTAAGAAAAACTCCAAATTAGTTTCACTAAAAACTTCAAAATTTTTTTTAATTCCAATTTGTTTAAAATATCCACAATGAATAAACCCAGATCCAAATAGTAACTGCATCTCTATCATTCCTGGATTTTCTTGATATCCAAAACATAAGTCACTAAGTGGTGGGATATTTATAACAAAATTATTTCTATTTATCTTAACAAGCATTCTATGATGATGTCCTTCTAAAATTAATTTATGAGGCATTGGTTTAAAACTTATATTATTTAAAGGGTGAGATAAGATAAATTGATCCCTTTCTACGTTAATCAAAGAAAAGCCATAACCACCACTAACAAGATCGGGTCTTCTTTTAGAAATAGCTGACGCAATATCTCGTCCACTTTCATAACTACTATAATCGTGATTGCCATAGCATATAATATTTAAAATATTATTATCATGTGGATACAAGTCTATTGCTTTTTCTATCTGTTCATCTATATCACTAATAATTTGTGTGCCTCTTGTAAAATTACCATCAATTAAATCTCCGCAGTTTAAAATAACATGAATATCATTATCTCTCGCATATTCATAACTTTTATATAAATAACTTAAATTTTCAAGCTCATTACCAATATGTATATCAGAAATTACTAAAGCTTTAAATTTTGTACTATCATTAAGCGAAAGATTAATCGTATGCACTTCATCATTTTTTTCGAAAACATATCTAATATTTCCATCGTCAAAATATAAAGGTTTAATAAAATAACCATCACTGATAAGTTTTTGGATTTTTTGATGTACCTGTCTTGGGCTAAGCCATAGATTGCGTGCCATCTCATTTAAAGAATACCCTTCATTTATCATCTCATAAATCATTATCTCTTTTTCCGTCATAAAGCACCTCTAAAACAATTGTAACACAGCTTATAAATAAAATTACCATCAAATTTGTTTATCGTGTTAAAAATTTATAATATGCTAAGCACTGGAGGATAATATCCATTGGCTTTAGCCACATAAATCCTTCAAGGACTGGAAAAAACAA